>JAYWCY010000606.1:0-3698 GCA_043780175.1 Chitinophagales bacterium | reverse complement strand
TCTCTGATTACCCATTTTGATTTTCTGAGCCAGCGTGGTTTCCTCTTCGGGAGTGATCATCGGAATTTTAGAAATTTCCTGCAGATACTTTTCTACGGCTTGAGAATCTCTGTTGGTAATCTGGGTTGCAATTTTGAGCTGCCTCATAGTCTATGTAAATTATTCTTAAATGTAACGATGAATAGACGCGTTTTGTTTTACTGTTGTTGCAGTAATAACGTTAAACTACTCATCCAAAATTTATAAAGTTGGCAAAAGTACGATTGTATGACCAAATTAACGCATTTTATACCATAAAGAAATTGAAATAATGCCAAATCAGATGAGATTTTTAAAACAAATATGCCAATTACAATATTTCATTTATCAAAATGACAATTATAGGCTATAGGTAGCCCTGTAGATGTATTCTAGAAAATATTATTCTCATATGGAGTTTAATAAGGTGTTACTACTTTTCTATGTTATATATTCACAATAAACAAAACCATCATTGTTGTAAAACCATATTTTTACCAAAAGTTTCTTGTTTTAGATGAAAACGATATTAACCCAGCAGCAAGTAGCACTAACAATAAAAAGATTGGCCCAGCAAGTGATTGAAAATCATATGCAACTAGCTAATACCGTATTAATTGGTTTACAACCTCGTGGCATTTTTGTAAGCGATAGAATTGTGGATGAAATGAAAAGTTTAATAGCCTTAGAAAAAATTAACTATGGCAAGTTGGATATTACTTTTTATAGAGATGATGTGCGGATGCAAATACATAAAGCCAACAAAACCGAAATTGATTTTAGCATTGAAGGTAAAAATGTAATATTAATTGATGACGTGTTGTGGACCGGTAGAACCATTCGTGCAGCAATGGATGCTTTATTAGATTTTGGCAGACCAAACAAAGTAGAGTTGTGCGTATTAATTGATCGGCGCTTTAGCAGAGAATATCCAATACAGGCAGATTATGTAGGTCGCTCAATAGACACATTTGCCAACCAAAAAGTGCTAGTGAATTTTGAAGAAGGCGTGCAATTGATGGGATAATTCTTTAATGCAAAAGATTCAAGTCGCAAGATTCAAGGTTCAGGAAATAAGAAAAACAAGCATCAATCAATTATTTATTCAAAAAATGTCTCAGCAATTAGAAGAACGGTTTGGATATTTTGGTGCAAAAGTAAGAGATTTTTGTACTGCTTTAAAATGGGACGTAATTAATAACGCGTATGTCTCTCAGGTTATTAGATCAAGCGGTTCTGTTGGTGCAAATTACATTGAAGCATCGGATTCTTTAGGCAAAGCTGATGAATTAATGAAACTTAAAATTGCTAGAAGAGAGGCAAAAGAAACGAATCATTGGCTCAAACTTCTACTAACTTACGATGATAATATTTTGGAAGAAGAACGTGCTAGATTGATTAACGAATGTGAGCAAATCAAGCTCATTTTATCTGCAATTATTAATAAATTGGGATAGTGGCTACTTGTAATTGCAACCTTGAAACTTGATTTTTGCATCTTGGTTTCTTGAACTTGAATCTTGTTTCTTAAAAACTTGGTACTTCTCTTTTTTCCTCTAATTTTGTTTTTTAATGAAACTTTCTACTAAGCACCTTCTAGGCATCAAAAACCTCACTAAAGAGGATATTGAGATAATACTTTCCACAGCATCTAATTTTAAAGACGTTTTACAAAGACCCGTAAAAAAAGTACCATCGCTACGTGACGTAACTATTGTCAACTTATTTTACGAAAATTCAACGCATACTAGAATGAGTTTTGAATTGGCCGAAAAACGATTAAGTGCCGATACCTTAAATTTTGCAGCCAGCAGCTCATCAGCAGCAAAAGGCGAAACATTGTTAGATACCGTGAACAATATTTTAAGTATGAAGGTAGATATGGTGGTCATGCGCCATAGTGCTAGCGGTGCACCACATTTTTTGGCCAAACACATCCCTGCGGCTATTGTAAATGCTGGTGATGGCATTAACGAACATCCTACTCAGGCTTTATTGGATGCCTTTTCAATGCAAGAAAAATTTGGCAGTTTGCAAGGTTTAAGAGTAGCTATTATTGGCGATATTATGCATAGCAGAGTGGCATTAAGCAATATTTATTTGCTACAAAAAATGGGCGCAGAAATTGTAGTTGCTGGGCCGCCAACATTAATCCCTAAATACATTAGCGAAGCATTAAACGTACGTGTAGAGTACAATATAAAAAATGCCCTGCAATGGTGCGATGTTGCAAATGTGTTACGTATTCAATTAGAGCGTCAAAATCAACCCTTATTTTCATCACTACGTGAATATAATTTGGCTTATGGTGTTAGCCAAAAGCTGCTAGATAGTCTAGGCAAACAAATTACAATTATGCACCCAGGCCCCATTAACCGTGGAGTTGAATTGGATAGCGATGTAGCAGATGGTAACAATTCTATAATTTTAAACCAGGTAGAAAATGGTGTGGCTGTAAGAATGGCTGTGCTATATTTATTGTCTAATAACGGCAACTAAACCCATTTATGATTTATAATTGACGATTTCCTATCAGCATATAAAATCATAATTCATAATTTATAATTTATGAGAATTTGCTTATTTCCTGGCACTTTTGATCCTGTTACACTTGGACATATTGACATTATAAATAGAGCTTTACCTCTATTTGATAAAATAGTAGTAGGCATAGGCATCAATGCTGCCAAAAGCCCCATGTTTAGTGCAGCCCAACGCATGGCATGGTTTAATGAAATTTATAAAGATGATAAACGCGTAGAAAGCGTTACCTACGAAGGCTTAACCATTGATTATTGTAAAAAAATTGGTGCAAGATTTATTTTAAGAGGTATCCGTTTTGTGAGCGATTTTGAATACGAAAAATCTATTGCAGATGCCAACAGAACGATGGATAGCAATATAGAAACTGTGTTTTTAACTGGCGAACCAAAATACACGTCTGTGGCTTCTACAATTGTGCGTGATATCTTAAAAAATGGTGGTAATGCATCGCCTTTTTTACCAGAGGCAGTTATCCATTCTTTAAGGCATTAAATTATTTACTTTGAGCAGTATTTGGTACAATAAAAACATGCAATTATCCGACTTTGCACATTGGGGAAAAGATACCCTTGGTGAACATTTAGGCATGCAATTTATTGAAGTTGGTGATGATTACTTAAAAGCCACAATGCCTGTAGATAAACGTACGCACCAACCTTATGGCTTATTACATGGTGGTGCTAGTGTTGCCCTCGCCGAAACGATCGGTAGTGTTGCATCTGCACTGATTATTAATCCTGAAAAAATGATGTGTGTGGGCTTAGAAATTAATGCCAATCATGTACGCGGGGTAAGTGAGGGCTTGGTTACAGGAATTGCTACACCATTGCATTTAGGCGGCTCTACACATGTATGGGATATAAAAATATACGATAATCAAGAACGCTTAGTTTGTGTGAGTAGATTAACCGTTGCGTTACTAAAAAAGCGAGATATTTTATAAAAAACTCAGCCGCACACCTTCTTCAAAACTTACAGGGTTATAATTTAATTCCTTTATTGCCTTTTCGATTTTCAAGCCAGATTTTTTAGCCCGCTTTACTGGCTCTACAAATGTTTCAGAGGTTACTGGCATTATTAGCGATGCGTCCAATCCTAACATATTAGCAACAGTTACAGCCATTTGATAAGGCGAT
>JAYWCY010000605.1:0-3164 GCA_043780175.1 Chitinophagales bacterium | reverse complement strand
ATTTTTAACCCCGTTGTAAGAGGGTATTTTATAGTAAATAGTATCTTTTTTAATGTATGGGCAAGTATAAAATTTTCTAGCAATAAATAAGGTATCGTTGGTAGTACTTGTAGTTGCATCTTTTAAAATAAGATTAAAAGTAATGATACTATTTAAGGCAAAGGTTGTACCATTTACATCACCAAAACTAAGTTGCGGTTTGCCACCATTAACATCTTTACTACAAGCATTAATAACTAGCGTAAATACAATCAGTATCAATATTTTTGCTTTCATATTTCTCTTATTCGTTTCAAATTTAGTTACAATATCTCAACAGTACATCGTGCAGGCAAACATCATTAACAATATTTTTTCAATTACCGAAAATGACTTTGATAATTTGGCTAATGACGTGTTTCAATTTCAATACCAACATAACAAAGTTTATCGTACATGGTGCGATTTATTAAACGGTAGACGGTCGACGGTCAACGGTCAACCGTATTTTCTTCCTATTTCCTTTTTTAAGAGTCATACTGTTACTTCAACGTTGTTTGAGCCACAACAAATATTTGAAAGTAGCGGCACTACACAAACTATTAATAGCAAGCATTTGGTAAAAGATATTGCCATTTACCAGCAGAGTTTTATAAAGGCTTTTGAATTATTTTATGGTGATATTGCTGATTGGTGCATTATTGGCTTGCTACCATCTTACTTGGAAAGAAATAATTCTTCTTTAGTGATGATGGTAGGTGAACTAATAAAATTGAGTAAGAACTCTGAAAGTGGGTTTTATTTAAATGAATTTGATAAATTGCATGATACTTTAAGTTGTTTAGAATTAAAACAACAAAAGACGTTATTAATTGGTGTAACCTTCGCCCTGCTTGACTTTGCTGAAACATATCGTATATCATTGCAACATACGGTAGTGATGGAAACAGGTGGTATGAAAGGTAGGCGAAAAGAACTTACTAGGGCGGAAGTTCATGCGCTAATTATCAGTGGGTTAGGTGTGCAGAAAGTGCATTCAGAATATGGGATGACAGAATTATTAAGCCAAGCTTATAGTAAAGGGGATGGTATTTTTATTTGCCCACCTTGGATGAAAGTGATGGTACGTGATGAAGAAGATCCGCTAAGTGTGAAGCCTTTCGGCAAAGGTGTTTTAAACGTGATTGACTTGGCCAATATTTATAGTTGCAGCTTTATAGCCACAGATGATGTAGGTGTGGTGTATGAAGATGGTAGTTTTGAGGTTTGGGGCAGATTAGACAATAGCGATATTAGAGGCTGTAGTTTATTAGTAGTATAAATAAAAAGTCCTCGTAGAAACGAGGACCTCTTAAGCAACTATTATTTTAACCTAAACTGCGTCTGATAGAGAGCTGAACGTAAAGTCTTTAATCTTCATCGGTGGAATTAAATAACTACGATACGATTCAACACTAATGCTTCTTTCTGGCGTGCCCAATGCTTCAACATTATTAAGCATAATTACTGGGCTTTCATTAAAACGGAAGTTTTTTACCGGATGTTTAATTTTACCGTTTTCTATATAAAAAGTACCATCTCGTGTAAGGCCAGTGAGCAATAATGTTTGTGCATCTACTAGGCGAATGTACCAAAGGCGAGACACCAAAATACCTCTCTCTGTACTTTTAATCATATCTTCTACCGTACCACCATCACCACCAGCCATGATGATATTGCTAGGAAATGGAATGGGTGCTACCCCTTTTTTCTCAGCCCAATATCTTGAATAACTTAAATTTTTAACCACACCTTTTTCAATCCAGTTCATTCTTTCTAAGGCCTGCCCTTCACGGCTCCAAGTGCTACTAGGTAATTCTGTATTAAATGGATCTGAATAAATGGTTACTTTTTCGTCCATTAATTGCTCCCCTAAGCGATTACCACCACCTGGTTTACTCATAAAGCTTCTACCTTCATCGGCACTTCTGGCATCAAAACCTCTAAACATATTTTCAAGCATGTAAGTTGCAGCAACTGGCTCTAAAATAACCGTGTATTTACCCGGCTCAATAGCTTTTGCAGTAGCAGAACCATTGGCTTTTTGCGAAGCAATTTTTGTAGCTGAAAATGTATCTAGTTTGCTAATGTCATTAAAACCTCTTGCTGCATAACCAGAACCTGTACCTTCTGCATTACGTGTAGTAACAGAGAAAATAACATCAGTATCTTTATCGTATGCAAACATACCTTTTGAGTTGAGCACTGCAGTAAAAGACGTAGTATTCTCTAAAAAGCCTGCTGCTTCTAGTTTCGCTTCTTTTGCTACAGCTATACTTTTTGCTACTAATTCGGCTCTTGTAGCAGGCGTAGCTGCTGCCGTTTTTGTATTGTAACCAATATTGTCTTTAAATACTTGTGGCCCTAGTAATGGCATCCGTTCAGGGTTTTCTGGCGCTAGTTTTGCCAGTTCTTCTGAGCGCCTTACCACTCTTTCTAAAGCAGCATCGTCAAACTCATTAATATTGGCACTTCCAGATTTTTTGCCATAAATTGAATTAACAGACAATGTCATAGTACTAATATCGCCTGATGTAGAAGCTGCATTGCGTGCATAGCGAATATTACCGCCTTCGCTACCGTTTAAGCTGACTTCGCATTCATCTGCCTTTGAAAATTTGATGACTTTTTCTAGCAGTTTTTTTGCGTCTTCTTTATTTAAAATTGCCATAACTAAGTATGATTAAATGATGTGAATGAAGGGATGATTGTGCTTATCGGTTGGGTGTTTTCACCCACCGAAACTTAAATTTTTCTCGCTGTATTAATAATGTTTACACCGTTAAAGCGTGTGGTAGAACTACCATGCGATACGGCATTAGATTGTGCAGGTTGCCCTTTACCATCGTTAAATGCACCACCAAGGCGATAGTCGTTTTCATCAGCTACAGCCGAACAAGAATTCCAGAATTCCTGTGTGTTTGCTTGATAAGCCACATCTTTTAACATACCAACAATTTTACCATTTTTAATCTCGTAAAACAGTTGTCCACCAAATTGAAAATTGTAACGCTGTTGATCAATAGAGAAAGAACCATCATTAATAATATAAATACCTTTTTCTACATTTTTAATCATGTCGTCTACACTCAATTTCTATTTACCCGGCATCATTGATACGTTTTGAATACGTTGAAACTGAACAT
>JAYWCY010000604.1:0-5888 GCA_043780175.1 Chitinophagales bacterium | reverse complement strand
AAAACGAACAGGAACTTTTTAATCATACATCTAGTTAGGTTAGTAAAAATACATGAAATGCTACAGGAGAGTTAAATTTAGGTAGATGCTTCTTACCTCAGCCTAACATACAACAACTGTATAATAACTTAATCAACCGCAATTTCATCTATAAATAACCAACCGGGCTTACCTGCACCAGGTTTGCCTTCTGGTATTTTACCATAGTTGTGGGCAATAATTTTCAAATATTGGGCAGTTTGATTTGCGCAGCTAATCTTTAATTTATGTTGAGATAAGACGGTACTATCTGAAAATGTTGTACCTGTAATTGGCGTAAAATCTTTGCCATTTTTGGATACCAATACATCAATTGACGATGGTAAATAAATCCAGCTACCTTGTAGCAATAATGCATCTAATGTAATACTGGTAAAGCTTTCGGCTTTGCCAAAATCAATCACAGCTTCCATGTTTGTACCATTAAAACCAAGCCATTCTGCAGAGTTAATGCCTTTGGTGCTTACCACACCATTTACCAAACCAAAAGCCCCACCATTGCCAGGATATTGTGCCGCAGGTGCGTTAGCAAGGATTATTTTTTTGCCTGTGGCTTTATTAAAATCGATGATTTTCCAAGAAGACTTATTTAGTCCTTTAACATTTGCTTTTACAAAAGACGAATTGCTTATATAAATGGGTTCTTTGTAAATTATACTTGGGGGTGGATAAGCTGACCAACTTTCACTTTTGGTATCTAAGGCACCTTTAAAATACAATATATCTTCCGTTGATCTTGATGATAAGGACCACATCAATCCTTTATTATCTTTTGCTGCATAAATACTATCCTTCATATCATAATACGCTTTACTGCTATTCACTTTCCAAAACTTGTAGCGTTTAAATTGGTATTGCAATCTTTTCTCAAAATCTGGCAGACTTTTGTTTGCGGGTTTTGTCCACAAGGCTTCGCTTAACGCACTCATTCTTGGGAAAATCATATACTCTAGTTTGGCAGTATTGCCGATGTATTCAGTCCACACATTCCCTTGCGCACCCAAAATATATTTGCCTTCTTCGGCCGTTAATTCTGCTGGCAAAGGATTGTAGCTGTACACTTTTTCTACTGGTAAATAGCTACCAATGGTAACTGAATCTTCGTTTTTGGTTTGGCTGTGATCGAAGTAGCAATAGGTACCTGGCGTCATTACCACTTGGTGGTGTTGCTTGGCGGCTTCTATACCCCCTTGTTCACCGCGCCAGCTCATTACTAGTGCATTTGGTGCTAAGCCACCTTCTAGTATTTCATCCCAGCCCATCATCAATCTGCCTTTCGCGTTAATCATTTTTTCTATACGATGAATAAAATAGCTCTGTAATTCATCCTCATTTTTTAAGCCTTCTTTCTTCATAAGTTCTTGGCAAAAAGCGGATTCTTTCCACCATTTTTTATTGCACTCATCACCACCAATATGTATGTATTTACCCGGAAATAGGTCTATCACTTCGTTTAATACATTTTGCAAAAATGTAAACGTGGTATCAGTTGGGTTAAGTACATTATTAATATCTGTTAAGCCCCAAGTTTGCCCCACTTGTTTAGGCACATCAGGTGTGGTTGATAATTCGGGATAAGCTGTAATGGCTGCCAAGCTATGGCCAGGTACATCTATTTCTGGCACAATGGTGATATATCTATTGGCAGCATATTGTACCACATCTTTTATTTGTTCCTGTGTGTAAAAACCGCCGTAATAAATACTATCGTTGCCAGTACCAGGATAGCGACCAATGATGGTTCCTTTTCTAAAACCACCAACACTTGTCAACTTAGGGTATTTTTTAATTTCGATGCGCCAGCCTTGGTCATCGGTTAAATGCCAATGAAAATAATTCATTTTATGCAGCGCAATAAAATCAATGTATTGTTTTACATAATCAACCCCAAAAAAATGACGGCTCACATCTAAATGCATCCCACGAAACATGAAATTAGGTGCATCGGTAATGCTAAGACAAGGGATTGTCAATTGCTTATTGGAGATTTGCGATTTGGCAATAGGCAGCAACTGCAACAAGCTTTGCATACCATAAAACGTACCTTCTAGCCCATCACCAGAAATGTTGACCGCTTTTGGCGAAATATTTAGTGAGTAAGCACTGCCATTGTCTGGTGCTTTTATAAATTGCTTGGTGGCAAAACTGATATAATTACTGGTAGCCTGCTTTGCAATGGGCAACTGAAAGCCATAGAACTTCTTCAAATAGCGATTAAAAAAGTTGGCGGTATTTTTTTCACCATTGTTGCTGTACACAATGGTAGTGGTTTTAGATATGGTAAAATAACCATTGCTAACTTGTAATTGATTGGGCTTTGGTATGATATTAATAGATTGTGCTTGACTATTATACACGGCACAGATAACTAGCAAAAAGGCAATAATGAGTCTCATTAGATGGCATTTTATTGGTGATGAAGATAGGTAAGATGCTATTATAATAGCTACCGTTCATGCAGATGCAAGCAAAAAAATATGATCAAGGGTTTCTTGCCTGTTTATGTAGAAAGTATTCGTCTAAATAATGGGGAAGTATTTTGTCAAGTAAAAAATTAGCTACAGCTCAATATGTAATCTTACAGCCAATAAATGCACGGGGCCTCTATCCTTATTGTAGCCAGGGTTGGTTACAAACTGATAATCTGGACTAAGAAAAATCTTTTTACAAATATTAAAGCTGTAGTAGACCTCAAGTATAGATTCTGTACCATAATTCAGCCTGCCATCGCCAATAATAAAACCATACCCACCATTTTGTAAGTATTGTTTGTGTACGCTAGACAAATCATTGTGTACATAGGCAATACCAAGCACATCATTCTTACGTTTCCACATGCTACCATCCAATTTAAAACCCGTGGCTACGCTTTTATCAATTTCGGTAAAAGCCCAACTTTCGTGATCGCCATCGTTGTAGCTATGTTTAATAAAATGGTGAATTGTACCAAAATGATTATCTAAGCTTATGTAATAACCATTTTTTTTCCGCCCAACTAATCGGCTATCTGTAATATCCGGTACCGAAGATATTTGCAAACCAGTAGCGATAGCTACAGCATAATCACCCATATTGGCCTTATTACTAAATAAACCTACCCGCAACGCATGGAAATGGGTTGCAGTTTTTTTTCTAGATAACCTAAATTGTTCAATTCCAAACTCTAGCACATGGCCAGACGCATATTTTATATTGTATTCTAAATCAGGGCCATTAGCTTCTTTTGGTACTGCAGTATTCGCATATTTTACGGTAAACCCTTTATAAAATAATTGTGTTACAAAACCCATTGTGTAGCCACGCGTATTGGCAGGATAATCCCAAGCGCCATTAGCAAATAAGCTCCAATTGAAAAACTGCGTACGTGGGTCGTTACTAATTTTTGTATCATCAAAAAAATCAGCCAATGAAAATTTTCCAACTATTACAGATACATAATCTTTACTTGTCTTTTCTGCAATTTGGTTGACATCGTCATCAACCTTAGAAGCAATTTTGGTTAATGGTAAGCGTTGCTCTGCATATATACGTGCAATAAAAGGTGTTAATTGTGGATTGCCAACTCTGTATACCTCACCATTGGGAAATCCAGCAATACCTTGGGTTTTACTTAACCCCTTGCCGCCTGCCGCTTCTGGATTAAAGACAAAATAGGTATACTTGAAAGGTTTATAAGCCAAATATATGGTAGTAGATATTGATGTTGCTGTAGGTTCGCTGGCTTCAAAACTATTATCACCGCTATAAGGTACTTTGAAATTGAAATGATATTGAGGAATAATGGTGCTTTGTAAATGAATAGAAATTTTTTTGGATACTTGTGGTAAAGAATCTTGCGCCAAAACTATCACTGAGGACAATAAACTTATAACTATAAATTGAAATTTCATGTGACGAATGTATCAATTTTAGATTAATCTAAAATTATTTTTTTATCACTCGAATAATAAAATTACACATCAACAACAAATAAATATAATAATATGCTTAGGTTATATAATTTTAAAATTAATCAATTGATGTTATCTTTTTTTACAATGGTAGCTATTTTTGCAACAGTTCCATTTTTGATAACTTATTAAAAAACCTTAGCTTTATTCTGATCCAATTACATTTGCCAAGTTACTAAATTGTTACGTATATGTTTTGGTATGAGGAAGATGTAAAACGTCTTGAATTGATTAAGGAATCTATAGTTGAACCACCTGAACTTGTATTTTATGGTAGTTCTTCAATAAGAATGTGGCGTGATATGAGCAAAGATTTTGCAGACTATCACCCAATAAATTTGGGCTTTGGTGGCTCTACAATGGCGGCTTGTGTATGGTTTTTTGATAGAATAATGTCAGATTTAAAGCCTAAAGGAATGGTATTGTATGCTGGTGATAACGACCTTGGTGATGGCAGACATCCTGAGGAAGTGTTTATATTTTTTAAACAATTAATTGCTTCTATCAGACAAAAATTTGGCAATATACCAGTGGCTTATATTTCTATAAAACCTAGTATACGCCGCTTTAATATTATTGATCAAATAAAATTTACCAATAAAATCATTTCGGAAGAGATAGATAGCATGAACGATGCAACATTTTTTGTAAATGTTTATGATAAAATGTTAGATGATAATAAATATCCACGAAGAGATTTATTTGAAGCAGAAGGATTACATATTAACGATAAAGGATATGCTTTATGGAAAGCTATAATTAGTGAAACGCTTGCCAGTAAGTCGCTTCATTTAATTTAAAATACGTATTTATGCCTATTCAACAAGCTAACAATTCTCTAAAAAGAGAATATCAAAAATGGTTTAGTACACATTTGCAACGTGATATAGAATTGTTGATTTTTGGTGATAAAGGCAAGCCAGTTTTGTTTTTTCCTACAAGAACAGCCCGTTTTTACGACTATGAAGATTGGAAAGTAATTGATGCACTCGCCCCAAAAATAGATGCAGGTGAGCTACAAATAATATGTTTAGATAGTGTAGACAAGGATAGTTTTTACAACAAAGCGTTGCACCCATCTGAGCGTATAAAGCGCCATGAATTGTACGAAAAATATATACTAACAGAAGTTTTACCATTTATTAGGCAAAAGAATAACAACCCAAATATCATTTCGGCGGGTTGTAGTTTAGGGGCTTATCATGCCGTTAACTTGGCATTTAGATACCCGCAATATTTTAAAAAAGTAGTAGGTATGAGTGGCCGATATGATATTACTATTCAGCTGCCATTTTTTGAAGATTTATTTGAAGGGTATATCGATCAGCAGATTTATCTACACCAACCTACCAAATATTTACCCATTATTCAAAACGAGCAAACCTTAAACAAGCTGAAACAACTTGAAATTATTATTGCTGTTGGTGAAACAGATGCTTTCTTGGCCAATAATTTATTGCTTGATACTATTTTAACCGAAAAAAGCATAGATCATCAATTTTTTATGTGGCAAGGCGAAGCGCATAAAGCACAATATTGGAGTCAAATGGTACAGTTGTACTTTTAATTGTTATTACACGAATTTTTAATCAATTTCACTAATTATCCTGCAAAATATGTATCTCATTGCAGGTAAAATATAGGTGAAAAAACATATCCCCCCACTAAACGCTAAATAATGATAGCGAATACACCACCACCACCCTACTATGCAGTCATCTTTACATCTGTAAAAACCGATGCCGATGCAGGTTATAACGATGCAAGCCAGCTAATGGTTGAATTGGCAAAGCAGCAATCTGGGTACTTAGGTCATGAAAGTGCCAGAGACGGTATTGGCATTACCATATCATATTGGCAAAGTTTAGACGCTATTAAAGCTTGGAAACAACAAACAGA
>JAYWCY010000603.1:0-8185 GCA_043780175.1 Chitinophagales bacterium | reverse complement strand
ATTCATAATAACTATCCAGCTTGTTTTGTAGTACTAAACTGTATGTATTATTTAAAGTAGTAGCCACCAACTTACCCATACCTAATATACTTGCAGCCGCTAAAATTTTGGTACTATCATCTCTAACAAGCACTTGCGTGTTACTGTTAGGTTTTAAAAATGAGGGTTGTTCTATTGTTAGTTTCTCTGTGGTATTGGCATATTGTAGCGATAGCGTTTTTTTACTACTAGTAGTGGTAATGGTAAATGGTTGTTGATAAAACTTACTATTATTATTGGCACTATCTCTTGTTATCAATAAGCCCAAGCCATGTTGTACCATCTCACTTTTGACATTACCAAGTTCAGTATTGCTTAATGCTGAAAGCGCTTCGTCATCTGCAACCAACACATCAAAATTGCTTAATAAGCTCGTAGTAATATTATCGAGATGGATGGCTTTAGTATTGAAAAAATTAGTTTCATATTTGGCTTTAGATACTGTCGTTCTTGCCGCTACCACATAATTATTTTCGTATAGCCAATTCTTTAAAAACTTATTTTCAAAGTTGGGTGCGGCTGCTAATACCAGCACTCGTAATGCTTGTGTTGGGATCACTTCAAAGGGCAATGCATTGTATTCAAGCGTATCCTTATTAGCCATAGCAATGATACTATAAACTGCTTTGCCACTGTGTTTGGGTGTTGTTTGTAGTTGAAATGTTTGTTGTGAATTGGCTGCTATTATTATGCTGTCTAGCGTATTACCAAAAGCATTTAAGTACACCGTTACAGGCTTTTTATGCGTATTATTATAGCTACCTTGCACAATTAATTTGTCACCACTATGTATTGTATGTTGCCAGTTAATAGCTGTAATGCCACTTGGTATTTTTGAAGGATGAAAACTGATTATTTGGTTATGTAAATGTTGTAAATCGGCTTCGTTGAGGCCATTGCCAAATACTTGTAAGTTGCTTGCTGTGGTTGCATCCAACAAAGTAGTTGTATCTACTAATGGATGTGCTTTGATAAAATTAACCACACTATCTTTTTCATAACCTTTGGTAAGTAAAAGTGATTGCTTTTGTATGCTGCTACTGTTGCTTACTTGATACTGTATATCAATAGCTATACAAGCAAATGCAATGATAGTAACTATGCTAGCTATTATTCGCCACCAAAGCCTTACACGCAATGGTCTGTTCACTTCTTTCCATACTAGAAAAGCGAGTAGCACAGCGCAAAGCCCAATGACAATATTGTTCCACCAAAGCATTATTTCTATTGACGTTTATAAAGGTTATTAAAATATTCTGTAGATAATGTTTTATCTGCACTGCCTATCATCTGTTGTGGCATTTGTATAGGTTGTTCCAATAGTTTTTGTATCGCTTTTTGTATCATGGTAATATTTGCAATAGGTAGACTAGCTTGCTTTGATTGCACACTTAATAATAATGCCTTTAAAGCCGTTAATGCTGGTAAATAGGTAGCAGGTTCTATGCTAGCTTTACTACTAATAATTGTTAATGCTGTCGATAATGTACCTGTATTAATATTCTGCTTATTGGCTTTAATATTTTCTAATGTGCTTAATGCTTCCTTTAACACAGTATTGTTTGATTCTGTAATAATAATTTGTTGCTGTATGCTAGGTGGCAGTATTTTACTTAAGTCTGCGCTTAATCGTTTCTCAGGTTTTAGAGGGGTGGTTTTTAAACTTGTTTTGGCTACATATACTCTTGATGATTGCTGCAAATCTTTTAATAAGCGCAAAGCTTTGTAGGCAAATGGAAGTGCATCTTGTGGTTTAAATGTTCGTAGTTGTAGTTCAGTGCTCCACATTTCATTCAATACGGCTTTTAAGCGCTTCTTAGTGTCTGCATCTAAAAAAGTAGCATCTTCTGCATTGTCGTGTTTATCGGTTACAGCATCCATCATGGCAGTGCCGTCACCAAACTCTTTAGCATCCAGTGCTTCCACATTATCTATGCCTTGGTTCGATTCGTTCTCTTCACCCAAATATTTGCCATAACGTAAGCGTAATAATTTTTGGTCTATACCTAAATTATTGCTTCTCTGTTTAAAAGATGCCAAGCTAATAGTGTCTTTATCTTTTAGCAATTGTTCTGCATCAATTATTATTTGTCGCTCACTTCTAAATATTTCTGGCTTAAAGTTCACACTATTCGCCAGCCCTTCTAAGCTCATCAATTGGGCTGTATCTGGCAAAGTGATGATGAAAATATCAGAGCGACTCTCTTGCTTCAAATTGTCTATGGCTTTAATATAGAAATACAATTCATCGCCCGGCTGCATGGCTAGTTTTTTTAAATCTATTATCTGCTGAATGCTATAGTTTAGTTGTGCCGATTGAAAGTTTGTTGCCAATGCTATTTTTTGCTCTTTAAACTTCACCGCTTCACCGCTACCACTGGCAATGGTTGCACTTATATAAGCATCACTAATGCCATAATCATCAACAATGGTAAGATGTAGTGGCACTTTGGTAGGCTGACCAAAATCTATCACAGTATTAGGCTTTGGCGAAATTACTGTGATAATTGGTGTAGCATCTTTAATGGTTTCTATCTGATATAGGTCTGACAATTTACCATCAATATTTACTTGGTAAAAGCCCGACTGCGTAATGGTTTTGGTCAATTGCCATACAGTCTTATCTGTATTGGTAGCATGCAATGAGACCTTTAAAGAATCATTGAAGGTAAAGCTGATTACTTGTGCTTTTGAAGTAGTATGCAGTTGCCATTTTATACCACTGCCTACTGGTAATTTTAAGTTAAAACTACTTTGTGTTGTACTTGGTTTATTGGTATAGCTAGGGGGTTGAATTGATACTGTGAAAAATTGTATTTCTGGCAATGCCACTTCTTTTTTTGTCGTGCTTTTAGATATGTCTAAAGCTTTAACACTAACTGAATGTGAAATGAATTTGGTAGTACTAATACTAACTAACACTATAACCAAAGCAATTGTACTTGCTTGATACAACCCTTTGCTGTAAGGGCTTTTCACTGTAATGCTGTTAATCGACTTACTAATTTTATTTACCTGTAATTGCTCTAAAATATTCAGTGAATCTGCATCTTTCAACAGTAAATCACTACTATCTTCTAGTATTGCATATTGCTGGTTTAAATAACTTGTTACAGTATAAGTTTTTATACGCCAATGCTTTGTGGCAATTAATATAATACCTGCTAACACTGTAATGCAGGTTATAACTATCGATGGGTTGAGCGGTATAAATATTGTAGCAATAGTAGCTAGAATACTACCTATTGCTATTGCATAGAACACCAATATTAAAGCCGATTGCAGGTGCCATCTTTTACGCAATGCTTCTATAATATGTTTAGCTGATGTGTACATCATGCAATACTTTTTTTAGTAGTGAATGATAACCATCTTTCTAAAAGTAATAAGGCAAATGCTAGTAGCCAAATAAAGGCTGCAATATCTTGTACTGTTGTATCATCAACATGACTTTCTGCTGTTTTACTGTCAGCACCATGTAAGATATTGGCATCTATTTCTCTAATATCCTTGTTGTTTTTTTTTGGTTCAGTAAATAATAATTGTGCTAATAGTTTAGGGAAACTATTGTGCCAAACCAAATCATTCCAGCTAGGGTTAAAATGTGTGTAGAGTTTGTAAATATTGGGTTGTTGCGTGTTAATAGCTAACAGGTTATTACCAAATCCATCTTGCCAAATAGGTATATCATCATGGTTTATAATTGAATGTTTAATACCAGCATCGGTTTGACTTAACCATGTAGTAATTGTAGCTACCTTACCTGTTTGGTATTGTATCGTATGCCTGGCAACATTGCTAATAGTCACCGGACTATCACTTAGCCAAAACAACCAATCTATTTGCCTTGGCAATTGGTTTACATTACTAAATACACCTATTGCAATATTGTGCTTGCTTACTTTTTTTATAGCTGCTAATGCTGCTTTTACATAATTAGCATCTTCTGTAAACTGGTTGGTATAAATAGCTATAACACGCGTTGCGGTATCTAAAGTTATGGTATCAGTAGTGTTGTTTGCTTTTAGCGATATGAGTTGCCCATTTATCTCAATATCACCTTGTTTGCCATTGGCAAATGCAATTGTTTGGGTTGCTATACTAGTACCTTTTGGTGTACTATTGGCAATGCTTACCTCAATACTATCATCGTAAGTTTTATAAGCACTAGTTATCCATTTATTAACTGAATCATTACGGGTATAGCTGATCCATTTAAACCGTTGACCAATGGCAGTGGCGTTACCAACAAAATGTTCTGCTAGCCTATCTGTAAATAAATAACCGCTTCTATTGGTACTTAATAATTGTTGATATAATAGCCAATATGCTTGATTGCTAACACTGTCTTTTACTATGGATCCGCTATCTTTTAAATTAAATATTGGAAAATTCTTTGTAAACAAATGCAACTCTTTATTACCAGCCAATAAAGAGTCGATACTTGGCTTAAAATGATGATAGGCAGTTAATGGATCATTGGCATCTAATACTAGCCAAGCCTTTTGTTCATTGGCTTTGGTGCGGTTTTGCCATTGTGGTTTTGCCAATAATATAGCTAAAATAATAATCAATAAACATCTTACAATTAGTAATAACCAATCAGTGATTTTTAAACTGGTAGATTGTTGTTTACTGCTTTGTTGCAAAAATATTAGCGAACCAACTTTCAATGTTCTACCTTGCTTCACATGCCACAAATGGATGACTATTGGAACAATAATTCCAGCAGTTGCCAATAGCCATATCGGTTGTAATAGTGTAAGCAAAGTTTGGTTAAATTAGTTTATTACGTTGGTTTAAAAAATCTTTCAAAGCCTTATCAATAGGCAGTGTTGTATTTACTAAAGTATAGGCAATGCCCTTATTTAGTAGTTGTTGTTTAATATTACTTAAATGCTGTTGTAATTTCTCTGTATAGTCTTTTTTGGATGTACTGCTACCAATATTTATTTGTTGGCCTGTTTCTAAATCTTCTAAGTAAGCATAGCCATCATAGTTCAGCGTTAGTTCATTGTCGCCCATTAGGTGCAACACCAATATCTCGTTTTTATAAGTAGTTAAGCTGTTTAATAATTGCATCATTTCACCTGCTTCTTCATAAAAATCTGTTATCACTACTAGCAGTTCTCTTGTTTTATTCGCTGCAATTAGTTGCTTATAATGTATTGCGTCTGTAAATTTACCCTTTGGTTCAATGGTTTCTAATTGGTAGTAAAAGCGCTTTAAATGTTGGGTATCTTTTTTACTTGGTAAGGCAAATACACTATCTTCTTTAAACACATATAGGCCAACGGCATCGCCTTGTGTTGTAGCCAAATAACCTAGGCAAGCTGCTATGTATTTGGCATAATCTATTTTACGAAAACCATTATCAGTATGGTTCATAGAGTTGGTAGCATCTATTAAAAACCGTACAGAAATACTGGTATCAACTTCAGATTCTCTGATATAATAGCGGTCGCTTCTGGCATACATTTTCCAGTCTAGCCAGCGTAGGTCATCACCGGGTTCGTATATTCTATACTGACTAAATTCTAAACCCTGACCCTTTACATTACTCTTATTAATGCCCATCATAAAACTGTCAATAGTGGTTTTGGCCGCTAATTGCAGATTTTTAATAGAGACAATAATTTGAGGATTCAGTAATTGAGACATGGTTCAATGTGATGATGTGATAATTCGATGATGTACAAATGTGATAATGTGATAATAACTTGGTGTGATAATGTTTTGCTTCTCATTATCCAAATATCGAATTATCCAATTATCAAATTCCCCTAGCAACTTCTTTCAGTAATACTTTGGTTACATCGTCTGTAACTATATTTTCTGCTTCTGCTTTAAAGTTCATCAGTAGGCGGTGCCTTAATACAGGTTTAGCCATCGTTTGTATATCTTCTATTGTTACGGCATATCGGCCTTTATATAATGCCCTTGCTTTGGCGGTTAATATCAATGCTTGCCCTGCTCTTGGTCCAGCACCCCAGCGCACCCATTCTTTTACATACGCTACAGTAGTCGTATCTGGTCTTGTGGCACGTATTAAATGACTGACATAATTTATTAACTCTTCACTAATGCTTACTTCACGTACCAAAACCTGTAATTGCCTAATGGCTTCGCCGCCAATAATTGGGTTGATGGTGGCTTTTTTACTGCTGGTGGTGCTTGCAAGTATAGCCGTTTCTTCTGCTTGCGATGGATAGCCGATGCGTATATATAATAAGAAGCGGTCTAGCTGTGCTTCTGGCAAGGGATAAGTACCCGATTGCTCAATTGGGTTTTGTGTTGCTAGTATAAAGAAAGGGCGGTCTAGTGGATAGGTTTGCCCACCATAAGTTACTTCAAATTCCTGCATGGCTTCTAGCAAGGCAGATTGTGTTTTGGGTGGTGTTCTGTTTATTTCATCGGCCAGTACAATATTGGCAAATAAAGGCCCTTTATTAAACTTAAAAAAGCGTTTACCTGTTACATGGTCTTCTTCCAATATCTCGGTACCTACAATATCAGTAGGCATCAAGTCGGGTGTAAATTGTATGCGTTTAAAGCTCAAATCCATTGCTTGGCTTAGGGTTCTTACCATCAATGTTTTAGCAAGGCCAGGTACACCTTCTAGTAAGCAGTGCCCACCAGCAAGCATGGCTATAATAATTTCTTCTAATACCTCATCTTGTCCTACGATAATCTTTTGGATCTCCTGCTTAAGTAAGGGTAGCTTTTGCAGTAATGCACTGATGTTTTTTTCTTGTTGCTCTAAACTCATGCGTCTGGTATGGGTTAAACACGGTAAAAAATAGCTAGACAGCAACACAACGATCGTTGTATTCTGTTTAGTAACTTGCTTAGGTTGGTAAAATAGTAAGAAACAGGTACAATTTTTCATAAAATCCATTATCGGTAAGGATAATTGATAAGTGTGGTTTATTTTGACCGCTGATTGGCGTAAATATTTTTTGTACGATAACGCCACTTGTATACTATTAATAATATGAGCAAGCAAAAATTTACATTCGTTCGTTTAAAATACCGTTCTGGTGATTGGGATACCGATCAGCGAATGCCTGTTAATATTTTAAACTCTTTAATAGAATACACTACGATACCTATTAATCAACAAGAAAAGGTAGTAGAATTGAGCAGTAGCGAGTTGTTTAACTATCCATTTTGCTACTTAAGTGGGCATAAATTGGTACAGTTTGATGCCATAGAAGCCGAGCATTTTAAACGCTATGTATTGAATGGTGGTTTTGTATTTGTAGATGATTGTAACCATGATATTGATGGCCTCTTCGCCAAATCGTTTGAGCAACAAATGGCAGTGCTGTTTGGCGCCAATGGCTTACAAAAAATACCCAAAACACATGCTGTGTACAATTCGTTTTTTAAGTTTGAAAAAGGCCCCCCCAATACTGCTTTTGAACTAAATGGTTGGGGCGATGATTTGATACATGATTACCTGAAAGCCATAGAAGTAAAGGGTAGAATAGGCGTGCTGTATAGCAATAAAGACTATGGCTGCGAGTGGGATTATGATTTTAAAAACAAGCGTTTTCTCTCA
This sequence comes from Chitinophagales bacterium, assembly GCA_043780175.1. Lineage (GTDB taxonomy): Bacteria > Bacteroidota > Bacteroidia > Chitinophagales > Chitinophagaceae > Parasediminibacterium. The sequence continues at coordinate 582 of JAYWCY010000603.1, read as the reverse complement.
GAAGACAATACTAAGTTTGGTGTTAATATTATTGTATATGCGATGAATAGTTAAGCAATTGCGAAAAGAAGCTATATAACTACCCTTTATGTTGCTGGAATCCCTGAAAAAAGGCTCGGGAATCGCAATCAAAGATGCAGAAATAACTCTCTGCACTACCACATATCAGGCTGTTATTGCTTAATTAATACTTGTGATTGTGCATTATGACATCTGAGATACCTTTTATCCGTATTTCTGTTTGCCCTTGCGGAACAAGTGGAAGCGCGGATTATATTCAAACAATAATAAAGTTTATTGTTTTATAAACTATAAAACTGCCATTTGCAAATGTGCGCACAAAGCGAAGTGTTTTGCCATCGCCAGTTCTTTCTACACTGCAAACAATGTTGTTGAAGGTGGAAATAACAATTGAGTGACCAGCTTCCAAATTGTTGATTTTAGCATCTAAACTTGACATAAGGTGTTTTTTATATTAGTGAATATGAATTGCTTGGTGGAAATAATAAATCCAAGGAATTGGGTTTTATCTTAAAAATCGGACCTTTCTCAACAACGCTTCCAGTTGACTTTCTTTTAATC
>JAYWCY010000602.1:0-4421 GCA_043780175.1 Chitinophagales bacterium | reverse complement strand
TTGCTGGAGTCTGAAGGACTTCTAAAGGCATATAAGTCAGTATTATCTGCCAATGGATCATTTGAAATCAATGGCGCTTCTCTATGAGAAGAGGCTTTTACTACACTTTGACTAAGTGTAACACAAACCAGTGTTGCCGTGAAGAGTTTTATAATTTTGTTCATAAAATATAATTTATTATTGGTTAGAACCTTGGTTTAGAAGTGTAATCATAGCCTCTCCATGGTGTCTGCACATATGGGAAAGATGATTTAAACGTAGTATCGTTCTTTGTTGGTCCTGCAGTAAAACCTAGAACATTTTGTAATCTTGGCGTTACAGGACTATTACCTGGTGTATAATCATCGTACCACAAACCAATAGCTGCCAATACTACACCAGATACTGCTTGTAATTCAATGGTTGTTACATCATCTTCTAAACGTCTACCATTAGGAAAACCATCCATATTAGGAATAAATTGCAATGCTGTACCGTAGTTGGTATAGGTTGTATCTGTTAAGCCTAATACTGCTGCTTGAACTAATCCGAGTGAACTGAACTTAGCACTATTTCTCGCTGTAACTGGTACAGCCATATTTAAGCGAAGCATATCACCAAGTGTAGGTAAAAAGTTATTGATAAATGGTTTACCTGCTGCTAAAGGATTACTTGTAGGTTTACCAGTAGCAAGCTGATAAGGCCTTGCGTTCGGCACACCCGTATAGAAGATTGGTAATAAATCTACAGCACGTGGGCTGGTGCTATCTGGCAACAAAATATTACCATATCCACCATTGGCAGGCTCAGCTAATGCTGTACCATTTAGTGCAACATTACCTTTTAAGCCATATAAACCTTTTTTTCCATTTCTAAAATCGTAATTTCCCAATGATCTCTGTTGAATACGTAATGCGTTCATAGAAGGCACTGCACCACCATATTGAGAATCATCCATATATAATCCTAACTCTGGATTTTTAAAATAAGGTATAAATGTACCTTCGCCGGTCGCATTCGCTTTGATGGTATTCCATTTGTCTTTTTGACCTACAGGAATAACAGCCTCATTGGTTAATGGCATACCTAAACGGGATACTTGTACCCAGTTGCCTGAGAAACTAGTTGTACCACTACCATCTGTAGCTAATGTTTTAATTTGTTGTCGGCTAGCGCTTGCCCATACACCAATCACAAAGTCGCCATCTAAAATGCTAGTAGCTTGGGCGGTAGTTTTACCGTCTTTTTGCAACATATTAATTGGCACTTTAATAGCAATACTGTGTACATTAAAACGCGCCAATCCATCTTTAGTGGCGTTGGTGCTATTACCTTCTGGTCTAAAATTGCCTACATCAAATGCGCCAGCTAAATCTACAAAAAAAGGATCGTCAGCAGGTCCAGCAAATACTTTTTCACCAGTTGATGCAGTAGCAATGGCGTTGGTCATTAATGTGTTGTAATTGGTACCTAAACCTACGGTGCCATTTTCAATAGAACGAGGTCCGATATTATTCGGTGGTACAATTCCTGTAGCTACAATCGTTACAAATGTGTTGCCACCATCGGTACTTTTTTCAAGCTTATAAGTAGTTTTAAGATTTTGTTGACCTAAACGAATGTTGAAAAATGTACTGCCGTCCTGATTTACTTGCGAAAATGTGAAACGGTAAGTAATGTCATCACCAGTGGTTGTAGCTTTGTTTTTAATGTGAATTTCGTAACGCACATTGGGACTAAAACTATAATAGTTTGGCCCGCCTTCTGGTAATTGAAAAGGGATGTAGTTTGCAATTAGTGTCACTGTTGATGAATCATCTGGACTTCTAAAAGCATACACATCGGTGTTGTCAGCCAATGGGTCATTGGCAATCAATGGCGCTTCTCTGTGCGATGAAGCTTTGGCAGTAAATGTTAGCAACATTGCTAATGGAATCATTGCTAAATGCTTCCATTGGAAAGTGTGAAAAATTTTTTTCATAAATTAATGCATTAAATGTTAAATGAAACGCTAATATATATCAGGTAGAAAGATGGTAATTTTACATACGAGGGGCGGAAATAAAAAGATTGCCTCTTTTTTAATATTTTTTAACATTTAATGTTAGGCGCAAAAAAGCCGCACTCTGTTTAACAATTGCGGCTGGTGTATTTATAGTATTATATGAAATAATACTATATTATTAATCCTTTTTGTATCATTTCTTTGAAAACATTGATGTCTATTTCATCAATTTTATTAATGTATAAGCAACCTTTGCCCATTTTGTATTTCCCGAATTTTTTTAATAATGCTTGCTCATCTGTAACTGCTCCACTAATATATAGTGCAAAGTTTTGTTTGCGGGGCGAGAAGCCCATAACAAACCAATCCAATTCACGACCACTTTCATATATCAATCGCTTATCGCCAAAGCCAATAATTGCAGAACCCCACATTTTAGGTTTTGCATGAGTGGCTGCTTCCATTAACTCAAGAATGGTAAAGGCATCTTTACGTTTTTGCTCATTTGCAATCATATTAATAAATGCGTCAACACTTAACTCTGTTTTTTTGGTTTTTAGTTCAGCCATTGCCGTAAAATTTGTGGTGACTAATGTGTATCAAAGTTATTGGTAAACACAGAAATTATTTGCTACTTCTTTTAGGGCGTATTTATTTTTACGGTTCTTTTTTAATCAACATTAGAACGGCATTTACCAATACATACTCTCCTTTTACATCTGTATATTATTTAAAGGTTTAGTGTTAGGTCAATATTTTTAAACAAAAATTGTACCCGCTATCCGTTGCTTTACCCTCTCTGCCGCCAAATTTGGTAAAAGTGAGTTTTATATTTTGCATGGTAATATTACCCACAATTCCATCAGGTTTTACGCTTCTTCCTTTCGTATTAAAAAGCTGCTGCCATGGGTTTAGGCTAATAATTGTGCAGTAATATTCTCAAATATGTGATACGTATCTAGTCGCATTTTCTAAATTTATAGAATGCTAATTCGTATGGATACATTCGTTTAAAAATGTATACAAATGGCAAATTTTTAGATATCATTCAATCCCTTGCCATTCATTATTAGCGGTATACATTTCTCAATCCTAGCCTCGCGGGTTTTTGATTGCTTAGGTGCAGAAAAATGTAAATTGTATGCCCTTTGTCGCCCAGGTGTTAGTGTTTCAAAAGCAGTTTTTAGTATAGGGGTTTGGTCTAGCAGCTTTTTGAATTCTTCAGGATAAACCAGTGAGGTACTCTTTTTTAACTCCACTTTTAAGCCTGCTTTTTCTATTTCAATGGCTTGGTATATATAGGTTTTTATGATGGCTGCCTTGTTTAGTATTTCTGTAACATTGGTAAACCTTATTTGCCGAGCCGCCTGCACATTTTCTGTTTGTTGTATCAAAATGTTATCAGTATCATGTAGCAAAGCACCTTTAAAAAATAAAAGTGCACAGTACTCTTTAAACTCGTGTATTAGTACAATATTACTTGTGTGAAGGGTATAACTAGGACAGCCCCATTTTAATACTTCTGTAAGCCCACAGTTAAGCACTATGCTTCTTAATTGCGACAATTCTTGTTGCCACTTTTGGGTTTTGGTAAAATAAAAATCAACCTTATGGTTCATGCGGGGTTAGTTGTTATTAGGTTTCGAAACAGAACCAATGTACTGTACAGGTATTATTATAGTTAAATTAATATATCTTAATGATAGGATTATTAAAATATTTATAGTAAAACCATGTTTAATCTTTCGGTTCCCACAATTGAATTTTATTGCCTTCCAGGTCTAGAATATGCACAAATTTTCCATAATCATAGGATTCAATGTTATCTACAATAGTAATGTTATCTTTTTTTAGTGCTTCAACCAATGCTTCTAAGTTCTCAACTCTGTAGTTGATCATAAAGTCTTTCGTTGAGGGTTCAAAATACTTGGTGTTTTCTGGAAAAGGATTCCACTGGGTAAGTCCTTTTTTAGTGCTGTCATCGGCCTCACGCCATTCAAAGCTTGTACCATAAGGGCTTGTGTCAAATCCAAGGTGTGTTTTATACCATTCGTTAACTGCTTTTGGGTCTTTACATTTAAAGAAAATACCGCCAATGCCTGTTACTTTTTTCATTTTTGTAGTTTTAGAATGATGTTGGTTAATAACGATTGTTTTAAACGCAAAACCCAAACAAAATGAAGTGATTATTCCTAAAATAAATATAAATGGCTTGTTCATATTATTTTAAAGTTGATTTATTTGTAATTCTCTAGTTATATCAAGCCGCCGTATTGTGTTTTTACTTTATGAAAAAAATTTTTCGCCATTGCAATAGCTGCATCCTATATTGTAAATCAGACATGTCACACCTATACATTAATAACCTGCCACACTATCATCACCACGTTTATCAGCTGCCGTTTCTAATTTGCCATTAGGCAATTGACGTATGACT
>JAYWCY010000601.1:0-4367 GCA_043780175.1 Chitinophagales bacterium | reverse complement strand
CCTCGCTTGATGAATTATGAAGGCTTAAGCGATGGTGGTTTTGCAACAGGTAGTATGCTTGGTAGTGGTGGTTTTATTGTATTGGATGAAGATCAGTGTATTGTAAAAAATACATATACACTAGCGCGTTTTTATCGCCATGAAAGTTGTGGTCAATGTAGCCCTTGCCGTGAAGGCACAGGCTGGATGGAAAAAATCCTTAAAAACATTGAAACCGGTAAAGGTAAAATGAGTGATATCGACTTGTTGTGGGATATTCAACGCAAAATTGAGGGTAATACCATTTGTCCATTAGGTGACGCGGCGGCTTGGCCAATTGCAGCAGCCATTAGACATTTTAGAGATGAGTTTGAATGGCATGTAAATAACCCTGAAGAATCGCAAATTAGAAATTTTGGATTGGCGCATTATGCTGATGAAATACATGTGCCTGCATAGAAGAGTTTCTCACAAAGAAACAAAGAAGACAAAGGACACAAAGTGAGGTTGTTTTAAAACTTGAATCCAACCCAATTGTATGCAGGATATAACTAGAGAAAACGAGTTATCGAAAGTAGTTTTAGATACTTGTTTCAAAATACATAAACTGTATGGGCCAGGTTTATACGAAAGTGTGTATGAAGAATTAGTTTGTTACGAATTAGAGAAGGTTGGAATTTTTTTTCAAAGACAAAAACCAATTCCTCTCGTTCACGAAACAATAAGTTTAGAAGCAGGTTTCAGGGCAGATGTTATTGTAGAAAAAATATTGTTATTAGAATTTAAGTCAGTTGAAAATGTTTTGGATGTTCATTTTAAACAAGTTCAGACGTACTTAAAATTATCTGGATTAAAATTAGGGTTACTCATTAATTTTAATTCTTCGTTATTGAAAGATGGAATAAAGAGAATAATTAATACTTATTAAGACTTTGTTCATTTATTATAAACCGTTGTGTACGTTGTATTCTTAGTTTCTTTGTGTGAAATATTATTATGTCAGAAGTACCATTATTTAAAGTAACAATTGATAATATTACGGTAGAAGTACCTGCAGGAACTTCTATATTAGAAGCTGCCCGTAAAATTGGTGGTGATGTTGCACCACCGGCTATGTGCTTTTATACCAAGTTAAAAGGTAGTGGCGGTAAATGTAGAACCTGTTTGGTAGAGGTAAGTAAGGGTTCTGAAAAAGACCCTAGACCAATGCCTAAATTGGTAGCAAGTTGCCGTACAGGTGTTATGGATGGTATGGAAGTAAAGAATATTACCAGTCCTAAAGTAATAGATGCAAGAGCGGGTGTAGTAGAGTTTTTACTGTTAAATCACCCATTGGATTGTCCCATATGTGACCAAGCAGGCGAATGTCATTTGCAAGATTTAAGCTACGAACATGGTAAAGAAAGTACACGTTATGAATTTCAACGTCGTACGTTTAAAAAACATGATTTAGGGCCTTATATCCAATTGCACATGACACGTTGTATTATGTGTTTCCGTTGTGTGTACACGGCTGACCAATTGACAAACAAAAGAGAACATGGTATTTTAGATAGAGGTGACCATGCTGAGATTGCTACTTTTATTGAGAAGAGTTTAGATAATGATTTTATAGGAAATGTAATAGATGTGTGCCCAGTAGGTGCATTGACTGATAAAACATTCCGTTTTAAAAATCGTGTTTGGTTTTTAAAACCATTAAATGCGCATAGAGATTGCCCTAAATGTTCTGGTAAAGTCACATTATGGAATCGTGGTGACGAAGTTTATAGAGTGACTGCTCGCAAAGATGAATGGGGTGAAGTAGAAGAGTGGATTTGTAATGATTGCCGTTTTGAAAAGAAACAAACAAGTGATTGGGTGATTGAAGGACCTAGAGAAATCAATCGCCATTCAGTTATTTCGCAAGGGCATTATGCAGGTAATGTAGGTACTAATATTCCTACAGAAACTTTTGAAGCAGTAAACGCTGGTCGTCTACCGCATTTGCTTTTGGATATTCATGATGTGAGTGAGGTTAATAAGCCAGAAGTACGATTAAGTGCTATAAATGGTCCTTCACATTCTAATAATTTTAAAGACTAATTGTAATATATCAACATGACACTACTTGCCTTGGATTGGTTTTTATTGATAGAGAAATTAGTACTCATTGCGGTGATTATTTTTGCGAGCTTGGGTATCGCATTGTACACAACTTTCGCTGAGCGTAAAGTAGCAGCCATTTTGCAAGACAGGCCAGGTCCCAACCGTGCCGGTCCATTCGGGTTGTTCCAGCCTTTAGCTGATGGTTTAAAACTAATCACTAAAGAAGAAATTATACCAAATAATGCCAACAAAGCCTTGTTTATTTTAGGGCCCGGTTTGGCAATGACTGCTGCATTAATGACTTGTGCGGTGGTACCTTGGGGCAATAAAGTAGAAATGTTTGGTAGAAATATTGCTTTGCAAATTGCTGATATTAATATCGGTATTCTATATGTGTTTGGTGTGGTAAGTATGGGTGTTTATGGTATTATGATTGGCGGTTGGGCTAGTAATAATAAGTTCTCTTTAATGGCTGCTTTGCGTGGTGCTAGCCAAGCAATTAGTTATGAGCTTGCAATGGGCTTATCATTAATTGCACTGTTAATGCTAACTGGCTCTTTAAGTCTAAAAAGTATTGTTGAACAGCAAATGTCTGATGGTCGTTTTTGGAATTTTGTATACCAACCACTAGGCTTTTTGATATTCTTTATTTGTGCAATGGCTGAGTGTAATAGAACTCCGTTTGACTTGCCAGAAGCAGAAAATGAATTGAATTTCGGTTATCACCAAGAGTACTCTTCTATGAAATTGGGTTTTTACTTGTTTTCTGAATATATCAATATGTTTATCAGCAGTACCATTATGGCTACTATGTTTTTTGGTGGCTATGATATGCCTTTCTTCAATGAAGCCGCACATGCTGATTGGGGCAACTGGTTAGCGGTTATTGGTATTGTGGCGTTAATGACTAAGGTTATTATTTTTATATTTGTTTTCATGTGGATTAGGTGGACGATTCCAAGATTTAGGTATGACCAATTAATGAATTTAGGTTGGAAGAAAATGATTCCGTTGGCATTGGCTAATATGGTGATTACTGGTGCAGTGATTTTGTGGTTACAGAAATAGTCTTGAGTTGAAATTAGGCGGCTGAAAAAAGAACAAAACGTATAAGTAGTCCGCCTCGGCGTAACGAAGATGATGGTATACGGGCTAGAGCTGGTGACCAAATAAGAAAAATTGGTTGTAGACATGTGACGAGAGATAAAGTTGGTATCAATAGGGAATAAAAATATTTTTGCGAACATTTAAAAATCCTTTGAAGGAATACGCAATATGCAGGCATTAACAACAAGGGCACAACAGGTAGAACGCAAATCTCTCAGTTTTTTAGAGAGCCTATACCTATGGAATATTTTTAAAGGGATGGCGATTACGTTTAAACACATGTTTAAAAAACAGCCTACTATACAATATCCTGAGGTGAAGCGAGAATTTAGCCCAGTGTTTAGAGGCTTACATGTATTAAATAGAGATGCTGAAGGACGTGAAAACTGCACAGCTTGTGGCTTGTGTGCTGTAGCTTGCCCTGCTGAGGCGATTACAATGGAAGCAGCTGAGAGACTGGAAGGCGAAGAGCATTTATACCGAGAAGAAAAATATGCTGCTAAATATGAAATTAATATGCTGCGCTGCATATTCTGCGGTTTGTGTGAAGATGCTTGTCCAAAAGATGCCATATATTTAAGTGAAACGTTTGCGCCATCTGATTTTTCGCGAAAAAGTTTTATTTATGGGAAAGAAAATTTATTGATACCAAACCCTCTCACGCATCCAGCCGAATATGCTGCGGCGAAGGGTAAAAAAATTTAAAATTATAAATTAAGAACTATGAACTGTGTGGTTTTATAACTCATAATTCATAACTTATAACTAAGTAAAATGGGTATTGTACAAATATTATTCTGGTTTTTAACGGCTTTGGCCTTGGTAAGTGCCTTGATGGTACTATTAAGTAAAAATCCTGTATTTAGCGTATTATGGTTAATTGCAGTGTTTTTTGCAATTTCTGGTCATTACATTTTATTAAATGCGCAATTTTTGGCAATTGTAAATATGATTGTTTACGCTGGTGCTATTATGGTCTTGTTCTTATTTGTCATTATGTTAATGAATTTGAGTAAAGAAACAGAACCACAGAAAAATTGGATGATGATAGTTTTTGGTGCTCTTGGTGGCGGATCTTTGTTTATGATGTTTGTGTCACTAGTATTACAAGCTAATGAAATGAAGGGTAAAACTGCCTTACTGAAAGATGGTGATATTGGTTTGATAGGCAATTTGGGGAAGGTATTGTTCAA
>JAYWCY010000600.1:0-5232 GCA_043780175.1 Chitinophagales bacterium | reverse complement strand
CTGTGCAAGCGATTGTCATAAAAGAAACTGAAAAAGTTGATTCTGCAGCAATTGTTAGGGATATCATGAGTAAAGTGGTGAAGAAAAAGATTGATTTTACCACATTTAATGCTAAAATAAAGGTTGATTATGAGGGACAAGAAACGAGCCAGCACGCAACTGCATATTTAAGTATGAAAAAGGATAGCATCATACTTATTAAAGTAGTTGGTCCACTTGGCATCGTAGCATTACAAGTACAAATTACAAAAGATAGTATTGTGGTAATGAATAAAATTGATAAAAATGTAAGATTAAGATCTATTAGCTACCTGCAAGAAGCTTCGCAAATACCATTTGATTTTTATACATTGCAAGATGTTATTATTGGTAATCCCGTATTCTTAAGTAATAATATTGTTTCGTATAAATCCTATAACCAACAACTTTTGGTATATATGACTGGCAAATTATTTAAGCACTTGTTAACGTTAGATAACAGCGATTTTAAACCCACACATAGTAAGCTAGATGATATTGATCCATTGCAAAATAGAACCTGTGATATCACTTTTAGTAATTACCAGACAAGTGGTGATTTGCAATTTGCTACTTATAGAAGCATATCTGTATCTCAAAAATCGAAATTGGATATTTATTTAGATTTTAAGGACTATAAGTTTAATGAACCGTTAAATTATACTTTTTCTGTACCTAAAAATTACAAGCGTCTATAATTTATTTGCATCTTTAACGTTATAGAAACTAATTCTTGGTATCCTCTAAATTTCATTTGAATGTTTAAAAAATTGGTGTTATTGTGTGTGTGTGTCGTCGGTACATTTAGTATTGCGAATGCACAAAGCCGTGACGATTTGCAAAAGCAACAACAACAAATCCAAAAAGAAATTAACGAATTAAATAATGAACTAGCTTCTATAAAAGGTAATAAAAAAGCGGCATTGCGTGCTTACCAAGCGGTGCAAAGTAAAATTAAAGCTCGTGAAAGCCTTATTAACAATATTAAAAAAGATGTAAAACTTTTAGAAGAAACACTCTTTTTAAACGAACGGGAAATTTATCGCTTGAATAAAGAATTAGATACCCTTAAAATAAATTATGCCAAAAGCATCGTATTTGCGTATAAAAACAGAGGCAGTAACGAGTACCTAAACTTTTTATTTTCAGCACAAGATTTTAACGATGCCGTTAAGCGAGTAGCTTATTTAAAAAGCTACCGACAAAATAGAGAAACCCAAGCGCAAACTATTGCTAAAACCCAAGATTTATTAAAGCAAACAACGAATAAACTGGCCAGCAACCGCAACGAAATGAAGGGCGCTATCCAAAGCCAGAGTAGCCAATTACAGGTTTTAGAAGATGATAAAAAAGAGAAAGATCAGGTTGTAACGCAACTAAAAGATCAAGAGCAAGACATCACCACACAAATTACAAAACGCCAGAAGGAAAACCAGAAATTAGCCAATGCTATCAAGGCAGCTGTAAGACGAGAAGTTGAAGAAGCGCAGCGTAAAGAAAGAGAACGTTTGGCGAAGTTAAAAGCAGCAAGTATTGAGGACCAAAAACGTGAAAAAGAACGCATTGACAAAGAAAAGCGAGATGCGATTGCTAAGAATAATACCAAAACGACTACACCAAACAGAGCTAAACCAGTTGAAGAAGCAACTACTGGTGTTGTTGCTAATAAAGGTTCAGAGCGTGTTTCAAGCGTTTTTGAATCTACTGCGGAAGGCTTAACAATGAGCTTAAATTTCGAGAATAATAAAGGTAAATTGCCATGGCCGATAGATGGCGGAAGTGTAACTGGTGAATTTGGCATACAAATAATACCTGGCACAAAATTAAAATCTAATAATGATGGCATATTGATTACAACTAATGTTGGAAGCAGTGTAAAATGTGTTGCCGATGGTGAAGTGAGTTCGATAGTGGATTTAGATGGTGAATATCAGGCCGTATTGGTAAAGCATGGTAAATACTTTACACTTTATAATAGATTAGCTATTGTTAATGTTAGTAAAGGCCAGGCTGTTCGTGCTGGTACGCTTATAGGAAAAGTGGGCGCAAATTTTCAAAATGATGGTGAGTTTGAATTTCAGGTAATGAATGAGAAAACACAATACCAAAACCCAAGAAATTGGTTAAAACATAAGTAACATAATAAAGGGTTTCAAATTTTGAAACCCTTTATTATTAGAACTATCTCATAAAAACAAATTAGCCCCACAAACCAGCAGGATACACACCAGAAGTAACCAACGCATCAATACTTGCTCTTACGCCTTCTGCATCTTCTTTATAGGTTACACCAAACCATTTAGCATCGGTACCAATTACTTCCACTTTTCCTTTGCCACTTTTTATAAATTCGTCCGCTATTTTTGGTATATAAAACTCTGATTTAGGCACATTTATTTGTGTATCTAAAAATGTTTCAAACAACTGTTCAGATAAGGCTATAAAACCACCACCAAAGCAGAAGAAGTTCATACTTACTTTCGTATCAGCAGCTAAGGTTTTTGTACCGCCATCTACATCTGCAACTATTACATCGCCTTTAGGATAAATAGATGTTGTTTCATCAATACCAACCAAATTGCCATCAGCATCTATTTCACACACACCACGGCTTACGCTACCATTTTCGCTTAATGTATTTATTAAACTATAGCCAATTACTGCATATAAATCATCGCTACATTTTGTATTTAAAAATTCTGCCGCTTTTACAAAACCATCTTTACCATAAAAATCATCCGCATTTATTACCGCAAAAGGTCCATCAATAACACCTTTGCAACACAACAATGCATGACCAGTACCCCAAGGCTTCGTTCTATCTGCAGGTATTTTTCTATCACCAACAAAACTTTCTAATTTTTGATACACATACGCAGTTTCTATTTTGCCAGCTAATTTAGGTTCAAAAGTGGCTTTAAAAGCTTCGGCAAAATCTTCACGAATAATAAAGATGACTTTACCAAAACCAGCTTCAATAGCATCGTAAATAGAATAATCCATAATGGTTTCGCCTTTTGGGCCAAAAGCTTCAACTTGCTTCATACCACCGTATCTACTTGCCATACCTGCGGCTAATATTACTAATGTCGGTTTCATATATTAATTTATATATTTTTAAAATAATTTCACATTTAGCTACCATTTGTTTAAAGGAATTAGCGATATTTTATTATTCCCATTAATATTTGCGAATTTAAAGATTATAGTAAGAGACACCAATATATCTTTATTAATTTTTACAACACATGATACCAATTACTTACGATAACGTTTATGTGCAACACCTGCCAATCTTAGATAAACAAACTAATATTCAACTTGATATTTTAAGAATAGACAAGTTACACACTGTAATAAGCGGTAATAAATGGTTTAAATTACAACTACAATTACAAAATGCTATTGCACAACAGCAAACCACTATTGCCACATTTGGTGGTGCTTTCTCAAATCATATTATGGCCACGGCCTATGCGTGTAAAAGTATGGGGTTGCAAAGCGTTGGTTTTATCCGTGGCGAAGCAACAACACAACTTAATCATACCTTATTGGCTGCCAAAGAGTTGGGTATGCAACTGCATTTTGTAAGTAGAGAAGCCTATAGTAATAAGCAATTAATTAAGCAACAATTTGAACCGCAAAATTGGTATTGGATAAATGAAGGTGGCTATGCCATATTAGGTGCAGAAGGTGTAAAAGACATGTATCAATGGATCGATACTAGCTATACCCATATTGTTGCTGCAACTGGCACCGGCACTATGCTGGCAGGCTTAATTAAAGGTGCTGCGGTACATCAAAAAGTGGTAGGTATTAGCGCTTTAAAAGGACATAATAGTATTGCAAATGAAGTAACCGCTTTATTATCCCAAACAGAAGCCTCAAAACAATTCGAGATCATCCACGATTATCATTTTGGTGGCTATGCAAAACATCCAGCGGCATTAATTTGTTGGATGAATGATTTGTATAATACCTATCAATTGCCTACCGATATTGTGTACACTTCTAAAATGTTATTTGGTATATTTAATCTTATTGAAAAGCAGTATTTTCCGGCCAACAGTAAAATTATGGCCATACATAGCGGCGGTTTACAAGGTAATTTATCGCTACCAAAAGGCACTTTAGTATTTGATTGATAACTGCAAACTCTATATTTGAGCAATGAAATTGTTAACCCCTCTATTTCTAGTAGCTATTTTAGGTTGTTGCTCAGCTTTTGCACAAGATACTTTACCCAATTTTAGTGTAAAAGAAATTGGTAAAGACAAAGTACTTATCAGTTGGTCAAACCCTTTTCCCAATTGTATTCAGCTGGCCGTACAACGCTCATTTGATAGCACTAAATTCTTCAAGACTGTTTATTCGGCAATTTCTCCAGATTTACCGCAAAATGGTTTTGCGGATGGTAAAATGCCTGCAGGTATAAAAGTGTACTATCGTATTTTTTATGTACTTGAAGGTGGTGCTTATTTCTTCTCAAATTCAAAACCGATTGGAAGCACTATTGTTTCCAAAACAGTTGGTGTAATAGACAAACCTTTAACAGAAATACAACTAACAAAAGACCCAAAAAAACTCATTAAAATTTATAATAGAGACAAGCCAACGGACATTTTGGAAATGGATTACAATCGTTATAAAAAATTTAGAGACTCTATTATTACCAAAACTAAAGACAGTATTTATGTGATAAGTGCAGAGGTAATAATGCTAAAACCATTTATTACGAAACTAACTTGGCGGGCATCAAATTATATTTTTACCAACGCCAAAGGCTCGGTAAGCATTCACTTGCCACTAATCAAACAGCACAAATACAAAATTATTTTTTTAGATGATGATGGCTCGGAATTATTTGTAATTAAACAAGTAAAAGAAGCAGACTTAACACTAGATTATGGTAACTTCTTACATGCAGGCTGGTACAATTTTGAATTGTATGAAGACGATAGACTAAAAGAGAAAAGCAGGTTTCAGTTACAAAAACTATTTTAGATAAATTACAAAGCCACAGATTTTCTGTGGCTTTGTAATAATCATTCAATCATTTCAATCATTTACATCAGCGATTAGTTACTTCAACTATTAAAAACTTTAAGTAATTGGTACTTTCCATGCCCCAAATAATTGGATGATCGCTGGCTTGTGCTTTAAATGTTACCTGACGAATACGTTTTTTAGCATCTCTTGCAGCAGATTCTATGG
>JAYWCY010000599.1:0-2051 GCA_043780175.1 Chitinophagales bacterium | reverse complement strand
TCTCTTTTTTATTTATTTAAACCTGTTAGTTAAGTACTTATTGATTTTTATCAAGTGTAAAAGACACATAAGGTAATCTAGAACCTGTAGCACCAGAATAACCCATGGCAAATACTGTAAACACTTGCTGACTTTGCAGAGTATTTACGCTTGCATATGTTGCTAAAGCTGTAGAGGTTGCTAAAGCACCAGCTGGTCTAATAGCCCATGTAGGTGTCGTAAAATTTGCATAGTTAGGTGCGTTAAATCCTGTTCTTATCCCAAATGTATCAGATGCTTGTAAATATCCTATACTTGATTTAATTAAAATACCATTCATATACAAATCTATTACAGGTACATTTGGCATGAGATTTACAAAACGAAATCTCGCATAACCAGTATCAAGAGCTGAAATTAAGTTTTGTATTAGTACTGATTTGGTATTATCAGCTGTACTACTTACTACAGTATCTGTAATATGTAATGTACGTGGCGAGCTATCAGGTATTGTCACAGCTGTTGAGTAAAGTACTATCGAATCTACATCGGTACCTACTTTTGGTCGCACAATGGATACAGAATTCGTACCTATTGGCACAGATAAATATAAGGCATAGTTACTACCAATTGTATTATAGCCCCCACCAGGAAAAGGCGTACGAGCAGTAATTAAATTACTTACTGCAATATTATTTACTTTTATTAATACTGTTGGATTGGCCGCATAAGCTGATGTATAGTTAATTTTCAGTTGCCCAGTTGCTGATAATGAAAACGAAGAAAATGCCTGATTCGTAACATTATTATTTTTAGTACAGCCTAATACTAAAATAAATGCAGTGGCAATAAAGTAATATTTTAAAATATATTTTCTCATTTCTAAATATTTATTAGTGATAATTAAGGTTGCATAAACCACTGTTCTTTTGTATGATAATCTGAAGCTAACGCCCCTATAGATTGTAAAGAAGGTATATTGTATAAATATTCAGAATTATATCTCGGTCTGCAACGGTAAGCGAGTTTACCGTTGTTATACTGTGTTAACGTTGTAGGCAAATTAAAACCAGCATACACTTGTTTACCAGTTGCAGGATCGGTATCTACATAGTGATATCTACGCATATCTGTCCATGTTTCATGAAACCCATAACCATATAACGCAATGTATTTTTGAAGCATTATTTGGGATAAAGTTAGCAAAGAAGAACTAGTTGGTATCACAGCTGGATTTGATAAATAGGCATTTTGAGAAGCAATTGTCATTTTCAAAGCATCTGGTACACGACTAGCATATTTTGTATTAATCATTTCAAAACTTAAATTAATCCCATTTGTGTAAGCTTGTAATGCGATGTCTTTATAGCCTTTTCTATAAGCGGCTTCAGCTTTCATAAACTGCAAGTCTGCAGCCGTTAATACAGGAAATTCAGCCAAATTATTAAATATATATTTACCTGAATCTGGTACACCTGTAGCTACAGATGAATAGATCTGGCGCCAAAAATTCTTTGGTTGATTAGCAACTACAGAGAGACCAGGACTTGCCGTTCCCTGATTAGGTACAACACCTTTATATGATGCAGAAGTGAGGGTTACTGGCAATACTGCATTTTCATTAATTAAATAAGGCGTTCTCGGATCAAAAATACCCGTAAATGGAGAAGCAGTAGAAGCGCCTGTTAATAAATCTGCAATAAATGCAGACTGACGTAATGTCGCAATATTGCCTCTGTATGCCCCATAGTAGTTATTTAACCCACTAAAATTGCCACCAATCCATTTTTGGGTCGCATTATCTGCATTACTAGTAATAGATAAATTAACATATTTTATTACAGAATCTGCATAACCCTGCGAAACATAAAATGATTTATTACTAAGATGAGCAAACGTTCTTGCTTTGATACCATATACAAATTTCTTCCATTTGTTAACATCCCCACCGTAAAAATAAGTATCACCCAGTGCCAAATTAGTAGCGCTTACTGCACCATCTGTTCTGTTTAAGTAAGTAATGGCATCGTCACAGATTCTTCTTACAGAATCATAAACTACTGACTGTTGAT
>JAYWCY010000598.1:0-2195 GCA_043780175.1 Chitinophagales bacterium | reverse complement strand
CCCCAAACTTCAAACTCGTTTTATTTATTCAAGTACAAATGAAATGTATCGCCTCTTAAACCAATACGCATCGCTTCTAACGGAATTACTTCATTAGGTGCAATATTGCCAAGGTTTACGTTTTGATCTATTAGTTCTAAAAAGTACAATTGTTGTGCTTTTTGTGGGGCTTCCCAAATAATTTTTTCGGCAGGTATTTGCGTTAAAATCTCTTGTACCAAACCTTCTCTTACCTCGCCACTACCACGATATATACCTACGTTACCAGCTTCTCTAGCCTCAGCAATGACATAACTAGCACCAGCTTCAAGTTCTGCACGCATGAGTTCAATCCATTTATAAGGCGCCATAATATGCGTTGCATCTTTACTACCCACCTCACTTAAAACAGTAAAATGTTTAGTCAGTTTTTCAATATAACCACATTTTTCAGCATGCGGTATGGTGATAGAACCATCACTTACTTCAACGTGTGTAATATTATAATCTTTACACACAGCTATAAAATCTTCAATTTGATTTCTAATTAAAAAGGCTTCAAACAAAGTGCCGCCAAAGTACAAAGGCACATTATAGGTTTGATATGCTTCTATTTTCTCACGTAATTTTGGCGTTACGAACGATGTGCCAAAACCCAATTTCACAATATCCGTATGCGGCCCACAACTTTCCATAAAATTATGTACTTCGTTTAAACTAAGACCTTTATCCATCACCATGGTAAGGCCATTTACACGTGGTTGACTTGTGCGTACTGGAATTTGTGATAAATTAAAATTCATGTGCTTTTATTTATTATTTGGCTGTGCTTATAAAATATGGTTACCAAAAGTGCCACTTATATTGCAGCTCGTCTAAAATTCGGGTTTAATTCAATGGGCGCAAAAATAAGGATAACAAACTTTTTAAAAGCCTTAAATACCTACTGTGTCGTTTTTACATTGTTAAATGTGGGGTATTTTATTATGTCACCAGCTTTTGTAATGCTATGTCGCGTCTGTTGCGTCGCACACTTGTACGTTCATATCATTTTGCAACTTTATCTAAGCGTAGGTTATGCAGCCACAAATTCACTAATAAACACTAATATTTTTGAGTAGATTTTTCGTGGTAATTGGCGAATTCATAATAAATCCACACAAAATTTTAATTGATTTTTCGTGCTCATTCGTGTATTCGTGGCATAATTCTACTTAATATTTTCATCTCTCTACAATATTTCTTTTCCACGTTCGTCACCTCTAAATAAGATGGATGTAGCAGTTACCTTAGCAACATCAATGCAAGATGTTAGAAAAAATAATATAGCCGATGTTGTAAGTACTTACAGCAAACGCTTGATGGGTTTTATTCGCCGACGTGTGAATACAGACGCTGATGCCGAAGATATTTTGCAAGATGTTTTTTATCAGTTTATTGGTAATACACAGCCTATAGAACAGCTAACAGCTTGGTTATTTAGAGTAGCCCGCAACAGAATTACCGATGTACAGCGCAAGCACAAACCAGAATTATTAGATGATATTTATGATACAAGCGATGATATGCTAGGCTGGGCAGAATTATTTTCTGATACCAACGATAATCCTGAAACAGACTATTTACGCTCAATGTTTTGGGAAACATTACAAACCGCTTTAGACGAATTACCTACCGAACAAAAACAAGTCTTTGTAATGCACGAGCTAGAAGATATATCATATAAAGACATTGCTGCACAAACTGGGGCTTCAGTAAACACATTATTATCTCGCAAACGCTATGCAGTGCTGCATTTAAGAGAGCGACTACAAGTGTTAAAAGACGAATTATTAAACTATTAAAAACAAAACAATGAATAAGAAATTTTGGATTAGAAAATGTATTGGTTTTGCCCTTATGGGTATTGCTTTTGCAGCACTTATTAGCTATGTGGTTATGCGTTTATGGAACGGTGTTTTGGTAGATGTGACTTCTATAAAAGAAATTACCTACCCACAAGCCATAGGTATTTTGGTATTGTCTAAAATATTGTTTGGCGGCTTTAAAGGTGGCTGGGGCAGCCGCAGTAAAGAATGGAAGCAGAATATGAAAGAAAAATGGGATAAGATGAACCCAGAAGAACGTGAACAATTTAAGCAACAATGGCGCAATAAATGTAGAACTTGGGGTAATCCAAACTCTAATGAGCAATAAACAACAATCAATAATCAATA
>JAYWCY010000597.1:0-9966 GCA_043780175.1 Chitinophagales bacterium | reverse complement strand
AAAAACACAAGATTTTACCCACTATTTTAAGTCGCTGTCAAATTTTTGATTTCAAGCGTATTACTACCAATGACACTGTTGAACATTTACAAGAAATTGTGGATAAAGAACATATTACAACTGATAAAGCTTCGCTACAAATTATTGCGCAAAAGAGTGAAGGTTGTATGCGTGATGCACTGAGTATTTTAGATAAAATAGTGAGCTTTACCAATGGCGATGTCAACTATCAAAATACATTGGAGCACCTGAATATTCTAGACCACGATTATTACTTTAGACTGCTAGAAGCCTTGGTAAAACAGGATATGGCAGGCGGTATGTTGTTGTACGATGAAATTAATAGAAAAGGTTTTGAAGGCGATTTAGTATTAAACGGATTTGCCGAATTTATTCGCAATATTTTGGTGTGCAAAGATTCCCGTGCAGTAAAATTGTTAGATGTAGTAGAAGGTATGCAAGAAAAATATGTTTCTACCGCAGCTAGTGTAAATGCAGGCTATTTGGTAAGCGCTTTAAACATATTGAACGAGGCTGAAGTAAATTTTAAAATGGCTCGCAATAAACGCTTGCATGTTGAGTTGGTAATTATTAAACTGAACTTCTTGCAACAAGCCATTGAAATGTCAATGAGTGATGGTAGCCTTGTAAAAAAAAAGCGCGTTGATGGACCAATAGCAATAAAAACCAAGCCAGTTAGTTCTATACAGATAAAACAAATTGCTAGTAGTACTAAAATCGCTGAACCCAAGTTGTATATTCAGCAGGATGTGAGGCAGTCAATAGTCGATAGACCACAAACCATTGCTATGCCGTTGACCGTTGACCATCGACCGTCGACCGAATTTCCAGCAACCAGCAATCAGCAACCTGTAACCACTGTTCAGCCTTTACCAAGTTTTAATCCTAGCGGTTTTACCGATGGCTCAAAACGCAGCGTATTAGATGTGTTACGAGAAAAATATGGCGATAGATATAGTATTCAGGCGGTAGAAGATCCAATTCCTTTAAGTATAGAAACCTTGCAAAGTCATTGGGATCATTATGCAAATAAGCTAAAAGAAGAAAACAAGCACTCACAAGTAAATGCATTTAATACTGCTAAATTGGTAATAGAAACTGATGCTGTGTTTAGTGTAATCGTAGACAGCTCACTTCAGCAAAAATTTATTGAGCAAGAAAAAACAATGATGATAGATTATTTGCAAAGGCACTATCACAATCGAATGGTGATGTTCAATTTTATTATAGAAGAAGGTGTAAAGCAAGAAGCACCTAGATATGCAAATTCTACAGATAGATTTAATAGAATAGCAGAACAATATCCTTTAGTGAAAGAACTAAAAGACAGGTTGAAGTTGCAAATAGATTTTTAAACATTTGACACAAAGAAAAATTTCACGCAAAGAAACAAAGGATACCAAGTAAATAAAGATTATTTTGTATCGTGTTACATTTAATTAAGAAATATTAAAGAGACTACAGTAGTTTGAAACTATTGCAGCCTCTTTTGTAAGCAAGAACTTTGCCTTCTTTGTTTCTTTGCGTGAAATAAACTACAACAACGTTGCTTCGCTGCTGATAGCAGTATTTAGTAACTTAGATATCGGGCAATTTGCCTCTGCATCTTTAACCGCCGCTTGAAACTTATCGTTATCAATGCCTGGTACTTTAGCAGATACAATTAGGTGAGATTTAGTAATTACACCATTTTCAAAAGTTAATTCACACTTTGTTTCTAGTGTTTCTGGTGTAAAACCAGCTTCACCAATTACAAAACTTAGCTTCATAGTAAAGCAGCCAGCATGTGCTGCAGCTACCAACTCTTCAGGGTTAGTACCTACGCCTTCTGCAAAGCGAGAATTAAATGAATACTGTGTTTTATTAAGCGTGGTACTTTGGGTAGTTAAGTTGCCATTACCCTCTTTACCACTGCCGTTCCAAACGGCTGATGCATGTCTTATCATAATTGTTTTTTTGTTTGTGTGTAAATATGATGCCAAGATAAATAATCACGGCAACTCTATTTTTTAAATCTCATCTAATGCATTGCCTTATTGGTAATTTTTCTTTAATCGAAACATGAATCATTACAATCACTCAAATCATGTAATCGCTACTATATCTTTGAAGTAACCATTAATACTTTCGTGGATATATCTACTATTATTCAAGCGTTTATTTCAGGCATTAGGCAAACTACACCATCAGAATTTGTAGCGGTTGTTTTTGGTATAGCAAGTGTTTTTTTTAGTAAAAAAGAAAATATTTGGGTATATCCTATTGGGCTGGTAAGCACTATTATTTATATTTATATCAGTTTAAAAGGCAATTTATTTGGCGAAGTAAGTGTCAATATCTACTACACCATTATGAGCATTTATGGGTGGATTTTATGGACAAAAAAAGATGCGCAGCAACACTTGATAGTACATATTACCAAATCTACACCACGAGAATGGAGGATTCAACTCAGTATTTTTAGTATATTTTACCTAGTTATTTATGTGTGTTTGTATTGGCTACAACGCAATTTTGCGCCAGGTGCCATTCCTTGGGCCGATGCGTTTGCTAGCGCTACCGCTTATACAGGCATGTGGCTAATGGCTAAGAAAAAAGTAGAAAGTTGGATTTGGTGGATTTTAACCAACATGGCTTCAATTCCTTTGTACTTTGTAAAAGGCTATGTATTTACAAGTGTACAATATGTTGTATTGCTAATATTAGCTATTGCTGGTTTAATTGAATGGACAAACCGAGAAAAGCAGCTAAAATTGAAAGGTATAATTGCATAGTTCTAAAACATAAATAGTCGTATTTTATGGATAGATAATTTCAAATGACTTCGTAATATCAAAAGCATTGTGTAATTTGCTGCAATTACCCCATTTGGAATATGAAATTGTTAAGTCCTGCCATATCTCGTCTCGCTCGTTTGCGCTATTGGCGTATTGAACAATGGATTAATAATCCTATTGCAACGCAACGAGAAGTTTTGCAAGATCTTGCTACACATGCACAATACACTGAAATTGGCAGGCAATACGGTCTTACTAAAATGTTCTCAATACGTGACTTAAAAAAAATAATCCCCATACAAGATTACAATGATGTTAAGCCTTACGTTGATAGATTGATGGCTGGAGAACAACAGCTACTTTGGAACACTCCTGTAAATTGGTTTGCAAAAAGTAGCGGCACAACTAACGAGAAAAGTAAGTTTATTCCTATTACCGAAGAGAGTTTAACAGATTGCCATTATCAAGCATCAAAGGATGTGTTGACGATGTACTACTATTTTAATCCTGATAGCGATTTATTGACTGGTAAAGGTTTGGTAGTAGGTGGTAGTCATCAAATAAATACCATTAACGATGATGTGCAATATGGCGATTTAAGTGCAGTGCTATTGCAAAATGCACCCATTTGGGCAAGTTGGATAAAAACCCCAGAGCTATCTATCGCACTTTTAGACGAGTGGGAAGACAAAATAGAACAACTGGCACAAAGTACCATCAATGAAAATGTAACATCTATTTCTGGTGTACCTACATGGACCATGATTTTAATAAAACGCATTTTACAAATCTCTGGTAAAGCAACTTTGAAAGAAGTGTGGCCAAACCTAGAAGTGTATATACATGGTGGTGTATCATTTGTGCCTTACAGAGAGCAATTTAAAAAGCTTATTGGTGCGGGTGTATATTATTTAGATATGTATAATGCGAGTGAAGGTTTTTTTGCTGCGCAAGATGACCCCAATGAAGATGGCATGTTGTTGTTTTTAAACCATGGTATTTTTTACGAGTTTATGCCAGTAGAAGAATATGGCAAACCAGACCCGCAAACCATTGGCTTAGATAAAGTAAAAATAGGCAAGCAATATGCACCCGTAATTAGTACCAACGGTGGGCTTTGGCGATACCTAGTTGGCGACACCATAGTATTTACCAATATCTATCCTTTTCGTATTAAAGTAAGCGGTAGATTAAAACACTTCATGAATGCATTTGGTGAAGAAGTAATGGTAGATAATACAGATAAAGCCATAGCCATAGCTTGTGAGAAAATGCAAGTATCGGTAAATGATTATACGGCCGCACCCATTTACTTTAGCGATGGTAATAATGGTGGCCACGAATGGCTGATTGAGTTTGAAAACGAACCTTGCAATATTCAAGAATTTGCATACGAATTAGATTGTGCTTTAAAATTGTTAAACAGCGATTATGAGGCCAAACGTCATAAAGATATTGCGCTGAAAATGCCTCTAGTAAAGGCTTTGCCAAAACATACATTTCATAAATGGCTACAGCAAAAAGGCAAGTTGGGTGGGCAACACAAAGTGCCTAGGTTAAGTAATGAACGCGTGATTATTGATGAGATTACAGCATTATTACAAGCCAAATAACATATAAATTGCAAATCATTACATTTGCCACCTTTAAAACTAACACATGAAATTATTAGATAACAAAGTAGCTATAGTAACAGGTGCAGCACGTGGTATCGGCGAGGCCGTAGCCACTAAATTAGCAGAACAAGGCGCCCACATTGCATTTACTTATGTGAGTGATAGCAGTGCAGAAAAAGCGGCAGCTTTAGAAGCTAAATTAATTGGTCTTGGTGTAAAGGCAAAAGCATACCAAAGCAATGCTGGCGATTTTGCACAGTGCGAAACCTTTGTTGCCGATGTATTAAAAGAGTTTGGTACCATTGATATTTGTGTCAATAACGCAGGTATTAGTAAAGATAATTTGTTGCTTCGCATGACGGAGCAGCAATGGGATGATGTAATAAACATCAATTTAAAAAGCGTGTTTAACATGACCAAAATGGTCATCAAGCCCATGATGAAAGCCAAAAGCGGTAGTATCATCAACATGAGTTCTATCATTGGTATTCGTGGCAATGCTGGTCAAGCAAGTTACGCCGCAAGCAAAGCTGGTATTATTGGTTTCACAAAATCTATTGCTGCCGAATTAGGTAGCCGTAACATTCGTTGCAATGCTATTGCGCCAGGGTTTATTGAAACCGATATGACACATTACTTAAAGGATGGTGCTGCAGCAGATGATTTCATGAAAAAAATTCCATTGGGTCGCTTTGGTAAAGGCGAAGAAATTGCCAATGCTACGCTGTTCTTAGCAAGCGATATGAGCACTTATATTACTGGTCAGGTTTTAAGTGTTTGTGGTGGTATGAATATATAAGTAAAGATTTATGTAGCCAGCAGTGGTGGTACTATGTGGCAGTTGTGTAGCCTGTGATGAGTTTACGAATCATCTACACTGGTACATTTTTATCGCTTTGCAGCTTTTATCGTAGCGTAACAACAAATTCATGGATCAATTAACAGCATACTGTGGCTTTGCATCTAGCTTAGATGAAAATCATGTACACAAAGTGTATCACGATACGCATTATGGCTTTCCTATACACGATGATGATGAGTTGTTTTGTCGTTTAATTTTAGAAATTAACCAAGCTGGCCTAAGCTGGACCACAATTTTAAACAAACAAGACAATTTTCGTAAGGCTTACAGCCAATTCAACATTAAAAAAGTAGCCGCCTACAAAGAAAAAGATATAGAACGGTTACTTACCGATGCTGGTATTATTCGCAACAAGTTAAAAGTATTAGCAGCCATACATAATGCCAATGTTATTCTTGATTTACAAAAAGAAAATGGCAGTTTTAAAGCTTGGTTAGATGGCCATCATCCTAAAACCAAGCAAGAATGGATGGCTGTATTTAAAAAGTATTTTAAGTTTACAGGTGGCGAAATTGTAAATGAGTTTTTAATGAGCACAGGTTACCTAGCAGGTGCTCACAATGTGGCCTGCCCTATTTATAAACAAGTAGTAAAAGCCAGCCCAGCATGGAGCCAAAAGCCATCAAAAAAATAGTCATTATTGGCCCAGAAAGTACTGGTAAAAGCACGCTAACCGAGCAACTAGCAGCACATTTCAATACCACAGCTTGCCCAGAATATGCTCGTGATTATTTAAATACTAATGGTAGCAACTATACATTTGACGATTTATTAACCATCGCAAAAGGGCAGTTGGCTTTGGAAGAGAAACTTGAAAAGAACGTTTCAAATGTCAAGCGTCAAGATTCAAGTAGCCAACAACTGCTTTTTATTGATACTGATATGTACGTGATGAAAGTTTGGTGCGAGTATGTTTTTGATAAATGCCACCAGTATATTTTAGACGAAATCGTAAGCCGCAAATACGATTTATATTTACTTTGTAATATCGACTTGCCTTGGGTAAAAGACAACTTACGAGAATATCCAGACGAGCAGCCACGCAAAGAGCTGTACCATATCTATAAAGATTTATTGGTAAATCAACAAACGCCTTGGGTAAGTATTAGTGGCACTTATCAGCAGCGCTTGCAAACAGCTATTGTAGCAGTAGATACTTTACTACTATAACAACCATAATTATATAAAATTATTAGTGTAATAAAGGAATCGATGATTGAAATTGAAATACTGTGTTGTTTTAAAAAATAGTCTCATATCCAAAGAATCCTTTTTGAATATACTTTTGTTATATTTTCTTTTCAAACGCAATTTAAACACTAAAAGGTGAGTAATTTAATCCAGGTAAAAACGTTTAATTAGTTACAATTCGTGTAATCCAATCCATATCCTAAATTTGCCCCATGAAAATTTTCCTCGCACAGCAGAATTATCATATTGGTAATTTTGACAGTAATACCGCAAAAATTATTGATGCTATTAACCAAGCAAAAGCACAAAAGGCTGACTTAATTGTGTTTAGCGAAATGAGTGTTTGCGGTTATCCTGCTAGAGATTTTGTTGAGTTTACAGACTTTATTAATAAATGTTATGCTGCAATAGACGAGATAAAACAACATGCCGATACCATTGGCGTGTTAGTTGGTGCGCCTGCAAGAAACCCCAATATGAAAGGCAAAGATTTATTTAATGCCGCCTTCTTTTTATACGAACAAAAAGTAGTGGCCGAAATTCATAAAACCTTATTGCCTACCTACGATGTATTTGACGAATACCGCTATTTTGAACCGGCTTACCAGTGGCAAATTGTGCCGTTTAAAGGTAAGCGCCTGGCAGTTACTATTTGCGAAGACATTTGGAATTTGGGTGATAATCCTTTATACCGCATATGTCCAATGGATGAGTTAGTTAAACAGGAGCCCAATTTGATGATAAACCTCAGCGCTAGCCCATTTGATTATACCCACGATGAAGATAGAAAAGCGGTGATTAAAGCCAATGTGCAGAAATACAAACTGCCCATGTTTTATTGTAATGCAGTAGGTTCGCAAACAGAAATTGTATTTGATGGTGCTAGTTTAATTTTTGATAAAGATGCCAATTTATGCAAAGCATTTCCATTGTTTACAGAAGCCATTGATGGTGTGGTTTTAAACGATGATGGTACCATGGATGCTGCCATTGTAGAGCCAGCAGATAGATTGCCAAATAAAGAATTAAACCCTGCAACGCTTGAAGAAACCTTAAATATTGAACAGGTATACAATGCATTGATTTTAGGCACAAGAGATTATTTTAAAAAAATGGGTTTCGAAAAAGCCATACTTGGTAGTAGCGGTGGTATTGACTCTGCAGTGGTTTTAGCTTTAGCTTGCGATGCGTTGGGTAGTGATAATGTAAGAGCAATTTTAATGCCGTCACCTTACTCAACAGAGCACTCTGTTAATGATGCGTTAGAACTTAGTAAAAACCTGAATAATCCTTATGACATTATTCGTATTAACGATGTATATGATGCATTTTTAAGCACATTGAAACCTATTTTTAAAGACTTACCTTTTGGCTTAGCAGAAGAAAACATACAAAGCCGCAGCCGTGGAAATTTGCTGATGGCTATCTCTAATAAATTTGGTTATATACTACTAAATACATCTAACAAAAGCGAATTGTCTACTGGTTATGGCACGCTGTATGGCGATATGGCTGGCGGTTTGGGTGTATTGGGTGATTGTTACAAATTGCAAGTATATGCATTGGCAAAATATATTAATAGAGATAAAGAAATTATTCCA
Organism: Chitinophagales bacterium; assembly: GCA_043780175.1. Classification (GTDB taxonomy): domain Bacteria; phylum Bacteroidota; class Bacteroidia; order Chitinophagales; family Chitinophagaceae; genus Parasediminibacterium. The sequence continues at coordinate 1,898 of JAYWCY010000597.1, read as the reverse complement.
AATCATATTATTACCAAAGCACCAAGTGCAGAATTGCGACCAAATCAAAAAGATAGCGACAGCTTACCAGATTATGAAGTGCTTGATAAAATCTTGTTTCAATACATAGAAAAACGGCTTGGTCCTGTTGAAATTAAAGCACAAGGTTTTGATGCTGCATTGGTTGATAGAACAATCAAAATGGTAAATACAAACGAGTATAAACGTAACCAGTTTTGCCCCATAATTCGTGTTTCGCCTAAAGCATTTGGTGTGGGTAGGCGTGTACCAATTGTAGGTAAATATTTGAGCTAAAAAATTGCTAATTAATAAAATAATTTCTTATAGCTAGTTAATAACCACAATGAGAAAGGCATTAATAAACATACTATTTGTAGAGCTATATTATTGGTTAAGTTAAAGACTAAAATATTTACAAGCAGATAATAAAAAGGATATAAAATAAGTAAAGCGCCAAATAATACAGAATCATAAAATACGCTGTTACTTGTTTTTTGTTGTACCAATTTTTTTACAGGAAAATATAAAGCAGCGTGTAAAAGAAAGCCTACAACTGCAGGCAATAATAGTAAAGTTTTTAAAGGCAAATTGTTAATTGGTTTTGGTAAGTGAGGTTGTTGGTGAATTGCTTGTAAACGCTTTAAATCTCTAATAGCTGTACCCTTGGAAGCGATGAATTGCTTATGACGCGCAATAAGTGTTTGTACCAATTTCTCATCACCATTTGATACTAGGATACCATTTGTTAGTTGTTTGCTAAGTAAGGTATTAAATTGCTGAATTCTCTCACCCTCATTGGCTACTAAAAGCACATCTTGCTTGGTAATTATATCGCCAAAATGAATAATTACTTGCTTGTCAAATTGTGTAAATGAATGATAATTAATGCTTACGGGTTGTACACTAAAATGGTCAGTAATGTTTGGCTCGTTCCAAGCGCCAAATGCAATACGTGCAGCGCCCTTTTTTAAGGGCTGTAATTGCCATTTATGCTCACAGAGGCCTTCTGCAAAAATTAATACAATACCGCCATGTAGCAAAATAGTTTTGCAATTATCAAAAGTGTTGTCATTTAGTGCTAGATATTCACGGCCTTCACTCAATCTGTAAATGGGCATTAATTTTAAAGCACCTAACAACTTACTTACCAATGGTTTTTTAAACGCATCGCCTCTTGCCAAATAGTGTACTGGCTGCTTGAATAAGCTGCCAATAATAATGGCATCTAAAAATGAGTTGGGATGGTTGCAAGCCAATAATAATGGGCCTTTGCTTTTTAAAATGGCTTTATTAGAAATAGTAATATCACCACAAAAAATGTATAAGCCAAGGCGAATAAAAACTTGTAATACAGAATACAACAATGGACAAATGTTTGGCTAAAAGTAATTAAATGTTGTGCATACTCAATACACAAGTACTTTGCTTAAAATAAATACGAAATTTTCCATCTTCGTAAATATGTATTATTTTTACTAAGTTATGGCAACAGAAATCAATCAATTATTTCAATTAGCGGCAGATTATATACAGTTTACCAACGAAGCAATATTTTTAACTGGTAAGGCGGGTACCGGTAAAACTACTTTTCTAAAATACATTAAAGAAAATAGTGGTAAGCAATGTGCGGTAGTTGCACCTACTGGCGTTGCTGCCATTAATGCTGGCGGTACCACCATTCATTCGTTTTTTCAATTGCCATTTACACCATTTGTACCTGGCCCTATTAAAGGCAATTTTGATTTAAATTTTGATGCAAAACCACAATCGCAACGTGAAGCGGTTGTAGATAAACACCATTTGCTAGGCAGAATAAAAATTAACCGTGAAAAGCGAGATATTATTCGTCAGCTTGAGCTATTAATTATAGATGAAATAAGTATGGTGCGTTGCGATAC
>JAYWCY010000596.1:0-3172 GCA_043780175.1 Chitinophagales bacterium | reverse complement strand
TAAAACAGCGAAAAAATATATTTATTTTATTAACCGATAACATTAAGCTAAATCGGTGCTACGAAAGCGATAAAGCTTTAAAAACTTAAATAAAAAGTATTATCTAGTAACATCAACTAACCAATATGTTCGAAAACAAAAATCAACCGCTTGCTTCTAAAAGTAAATATTATCGTCGCCTATATCGTACTATGGGTATTTTCTTTTTATTATTATTCGGTTGCCTAGGTATTGGTATTTTAGGATACCATTATTTTGCCAATATCCCTTGGCTAGATAGCGTGCACAATGCCTCCATGATTTTGAGTGGTATGGGGCCTGTAGCCGACGTAAAAACTGTGGCTGGTAAATGGTTCAGTAGTTTCTATGCACTCTTTAGTGGTGTAGCATTTATTACCAATATTGGCTTTTTACTGACACCTGTCGTTCATCGTTTTTTTCATAAGCTACATGTAGAAGATAAGTAAAGAATTTCACACAAAGCAACTAAGAAGACTAAGGAAACAACAGATTTTAACAACCACACTTACCATAAAATTTCGTTACTAACATTTGCCCACCTTTTCGTGTAATGGTGATTGTACCTTCATCTATCCAAACTTCAGAATCTGTTGATTTTTTGTACTTAATATCTACTTCTATTGTAAAATTACCGCTATTGTACACTTCTTTATGGTCATGATCACCAAAAGTATTTGGCTCTCGGCCAGTAGATTCTAACTTGAATTTTATTTGTTTATTGTTGATAGTCATGTAAGCGGTACTATCATAATTTGCAACAAATATATATTGCTGTGCAAGTAAAAACTTTTCATTATTAGCAAAATAACAGGCACAGCCTTCAATGTTGCTTGGATATTTAGAGAAGTTTTGTATTGTTATTGGTTGTACTTCTGGCTTGTCTTCTGTAGGTGCATTCATATGCCAACATGATGATAGCAGTAGGCAAATAATTATGCTTAACAAAAATGAAACTCGTTTATGCATAGATTATTTTGTTAGTAAAAAAGTGTGGTTCTATAAGTGCTGAATAAAGTATCTAACCGTACCAGTGTCCACCTAAGGCGGAACGATAATATATAATAGTACAACTGCTGGCTAACAAACAAATATCTTACCCTTCTTTTTTTATAAATACCACTCTTGCTCTATCGGCTTTAAACATGGCATCATAAAATTTGGCTAGTTCTTCGTAGTCGCTGGCAGGAAAACGGCTTTTGGTTCTTTCTTTTAAGCGTACCAGCTGTATGCTATTTGGGGTAAAATTGTACAGGGCGCTGTAAACTCCAAATTTATTATTTAAGGTTAGGTTTTGGGGTACAGATTCCAGCGTATAACCTTCTGGTATGGTAATGTTCACAGTGTCAATATCTCTAAAGGGAAAGCTGAGTTCTATGTCGTATTTACGTGGTTTATCGGTTGGCAACTTCATTGTGCTCTTGTTAAAAATATTCGGTGTTATAAACAAACGTTTGCCAGAAATAGACGCATAGTTTGGCGAAGTAATGACCAAAGTTTCATCCATAGCAGGTATATCGCCTTTGGTTTCTTTATAGTCGTTCTTTTCTATTTTGTAAGTGGGTAAGCTAATGTGTTCGTTGAGATATTTGGTGCGTTGTTCGGCAGTTGCAGAATGCAATAAATCATGCATTTCATCTTGCTGTAATGCTGCTGCATGGGTATTTACCACTGCTTGCAGGTTACCATCTTTGTCTATTACAGCTTTCACTTGCCTTGATTGTACATTATCTGTATATTTATAAATAGGCGTATATGTAATATAGCCGCCACCACTTTTTTCATCAACAACATACACTTTTCTATTCCCTGTAAATTCGCCCATATAACCTGCACTTACATCTTGACTGGTACATTCTAGCCAAATGGTATCCTTTCCATTTGGTACACAGGCGATTACATGGTTAAAATAATCAGCAGGGAACCCTAAGTCAACCCTGTCGCTGCCTTTACCTCTACCACCAAATGCAATCACATAATTAGCAGTTACACCGGCCTCCTTTAACAAAGCCACCATATAATTAGATAATGCTTTACAATCACCATATTTTTTTTCGGCTACATACTTAGCCTCAAAGGGTTGAAAACCACCAATACCCAATTGAATACTGATGTAGCGGGTATTTTTTTGTAGAAAATCGTATAACACTTTTGTTTTTTCTTCTACTGTGCTCAGCTTATCGGTAAGGGCATGCACTTGTTGCTTAATATTATCTGGTAAAGCATCTCTGTCTTTATTGAGCATTAATTGAAATTTCCCATAGTCTTGCCAAGTACTAAAATTGCCTTTATAACCTTCATATACAAAATCTGTGGGCGCAATACGCACCAATGGCAATATTTCTTGTAAACTTGGCTGACCAATTTCTGTAATTATTGGTTTGAAATTGGCAAGCTGCCACATAATGCTGTTTTCTTTGGTAGTATTAATGCTGGGCTTACCTGTATAATTATATTCTTTGTAGCGTAATTGATAATCTGCCGGATAAATAACGGTGTATTTACTTTGCTGTACTGCATATTTATCGTTTGCCACAGGATGCCAAGATTCTAGGTTGTAAGAGCCTTTAATATCTTGTTCATCCTCGTACTCAATAGTATATGGATATACGTTGTAAAAAAAATTATGTGTTTTAATTCTATCATCACGCATCAAGCTAAAACCATCTTGCATAGCCACGTCAGCAATATCTTTACGTTTGACTGTTTTAAGTTTTTTGCCATTTGCATCATACAAAGCACCAGAAATATCGTAAAGAGGTGATTTGGCATCGTATCTATTATAATATTCTGCGTAGCCTGCTCCGGCTTCGTTTAATATAGTAATGGCATATTTATGCTTAATAATAGTTTTCTCAAGCGATTTGATATGTACTTCCAAATACTCACTTCTTAACACTGCATCGGCATCGGTTTTTAAAGAATCTGGAATTAAGGCTACATTATAGTCTTGTGCGATTGTTGCCAAGCATATTACTAACAGACATATAAACAATAAAAACTTCATATAAAATAGCTTTACTTAATTTTTTTAAATACAATTTGCTCAGCATGTTTTTTTACAATAAAGCCGTAAAAGTTCCTGAGTGTTTCATAATCGTCTGGCAAAAAATTTGCTTTTTCTAATACAATTCTAGAACGCAACTGAATATGG
>JAYWCY010000595.1:0-3233 GCA_043780175.1 Chitinophagales bacterium | reverse complement strand
TAATTCTAAATTTCACTCTGCCGATTTTTTTAACAGTTTATGGCGTACAATTTCTTCAGGAAAAGTATGGCGAGGTGAGATTAAAAATAAAACGAAAAGTGGCAAATTTTATTGGGTGTACACCACCATTACGCCTTTTTTAGATCATCATAATAAGCCTTTTCAATATCTAGCTATCCGCTTTGATATTACCGAAAAAAAACTAGGTGAAGAAGCGTTGTTAAAAAGCCTAAACGAGAAAAAAAATATTTTAGAAAGTGTCGGCGATGTATTTATTGCCGTAAATAAAAATTGGGAGGTCACGTATTGGAACAAACAAGCAGAAATAATTTTAAAAATACCCGCCAGTAAAATAATTGGGCAAAATTTATGGAAGATTTATAACAAAGATGTAGACTCTATCTATTATAAAAAATACGTAGAAGCGATTACTACCAACAATGCTGTAAGCTTTGAAAATTATAGCACAGAACTGGCTAAGTGGTTTGATATTAACGTTTATCCATCCGAGGATAGCTTATCAATTTATTTAAAAGACATTACAGAACGCAAACAATATGAGATTAAACAAAAAGAAGAAAATATACAAAATGCACTTTTTGTTTCTATTGTCAATTCGTCAAACTATGGCATTATTAGTAAAACCTTAGATGGGGTTATTACTAGTTGGAATAAAGGTGCAGAAAATATTTTTGGCTATTTAGAAGCCGAAGCCATAGGCAAGCATATTGGCATCATTATACCGCCAGAATTATTTGAAAATGAAGAGCCTATGATTATTTCAAATGTAAAAAAAGAAACAGATGTTAAGCATTACGAAACTTTTCGTTTAAACAAGAATGGTGAAAAAATTGATGTATCGCTAACGGTATCGCCTATTCGTAATAAAGAGGGCGATATTATTGGTGCTTCTAAAATTATACGTAACATAAGCGATAAGAGGGAAAATGAAAGACTTTTGAAAGAAAAGAATTTAGAGCTTACTGAAGCTACAGAAGTACTAGAAACGATGAATAAAAGCTTGCAAAAACAAGCCAAAGAATTGACGGCATCAAATGCAGAGCTTGAGCAGTTTGCTTATGTTGCATCGCATGATTTACAAGAGCCACTTCGTATGGTTACCAGCTTTCTTACACAACTTAATAATAAGTACGAAAATATATTGGATGATAAGGGGAAAAAATATATTGAATTTGCTGTTGATGGTGCTAGGCGTATGCGGCAAATCATACTTGACTTACTAGAGTTTTCACGTGTGGGTCGCTTAGAAAATAGTTTAGAAACCGTAAATATTATGGCGCTAATTGACCGTATTAAAGTGCTGTTTCTTAATGAGATTGAAGAAAAAAAAGCCACTATTGTGTATGAGAATTTGCCCACTATTACCAGCTACCAAGTTCCTTTGTACCAAGTGTTTCAAAACCTTATTGGTAATGCTTTAAAGTATTGCAAGCTAGAACGAGCATCGGTTGTAACGATTGTTGCAAGCGAATTTGACAAATATTGGCAATTTGCTGTAGCAGATAACGGTATAGGTATAGAAGCAGAATATTTTGATAAAATATTCATCATTTTTCAACGCTTACATACTAAGGAAGCCTATGCGGGTACAGGTATGGGGCTTGCCATAACTAAAAAAATTGTAGAAAACTGGGGTGGTAAAATTTGGCTGATATCTATCGAAAATGAAGGCAGCATTTTTTACTTTACAATACCCAAATAACCAAACTTATTACACTACCAATCATCAAATATTATGGCACCAATTCACATTTTACTTATAGAAGATAATGAGGGGGATATTTTACTAACTACCGAGGCATTGGAAGAAGGTAAAATTGCGAATAAGATAAGTGTTGTAACAGATGGTAAGCAAGCCATAGATTTTTTAAGTAAGCAAGGTAAGTTTGCCAATGTTGATACGCCACATCTGGTTTTGCTAGATATTAATTTACCCAAAAAAAATGGGCATGAAGTGCTACACTTTATAAAGTCAGAAGATAGTATTAAACACTTGCCAGTAATTATGCTCACAACTTCTTCATTAGAAAAAGACATTATAGAATCGTACAAAAATTATGCTAACTGCTACATTACTAAGCCAGTAGAAGTAAAAGATTTTATGAATGCCATTGCTAAAATAAAGACTTTTTGGTTTACAATCGTTCAATTACCTAGTTAAAAAATCTTATCAATTATTCTTACAATGATGCACACAAAAGTTTATCATATTTTAGTCATAGAGGATAACCTTGGTGATTATACGATTGTTGATTGGTTGCTTAATGAGCAACTTACTAACCCGCAGATTGAAAGTGTCGATACATTTAAAAAAGCCTCGATTGTACTTACAGATAAGGCAAATCACTATGATGTGATATTGCTAGATCTTACGCTACCAGATAAAAATGGCGAAGATTTGGTGACAGAAATGCTTAAACTAGCTTGTAACTGTCCTGTAGTTATTCTTACAGGTACTAATAATATCGATTTTAGTATTGCATCTATCTCAAAAGGTGTTTCTGATTATTTGTTAAAAGATGAACTAAGTAGTACAGTGCTTTATAAAAGTGTTGTGTATGCGATAGAGCGTAAAAAGCATATTATAGAACTAGCCGAATCGGAAAAAAAGTATAGCGATTTATTTCAGTTAAGCCCTCAACCAATGTGTTTGTACGAGACCGATACGTACAAAATTATTTTTGTTAACCAAGCAGCCACTAACCATTATGGCTACAATAGTGTAGAATTTTTAAGTATGACCCTGCTAGATTTAGTGCCGCCAACTACGATACCTGCGGTTTTAGCACATGTTGATTCGCAAAATAGACAACTCAACAAAACCTACGCTGGTGAATTTAAAACCTATAAAAAATCTGGTGAGTTAATAGATACACAAACATTTAGCACCCCGCTTATTATTAGCAATATAAAAACAACGTTGGTAATGGTTGTGGATGTAACTGAGAAAAATTTATATGAACAAAAAATTACTAGAGCTATTATACAAGCACAAGAAAATGAGCGATACGAAATAGGTACAGAATTACATGACAATGTTTGCCAAATTCTATATGCTAGTCAAATGTCTTTTAAAATGTTAAAAAATGGGCTTTCTGATTTCGACCTTTCTTGGTACGAACAGGGTACACAGTATATTCAAAATGCCACACATGAAATTAGAAGTTTATCTCACCGCTTAGCACCAGTTTTTTTTGAAGATACAACGCTAG
>JAYWCY010000594.1:0-3300 GCA_043780175.1 Chitinophagales bacterium | reverse complement strand
GTGTCTTCTTCTCTCAATTTTTTTATTTTTTCAAGATAAAAAACATCTAATTGGTCTTTTGGTCGGTTAACTGCTTTTTTGTTAGCTATTAAATGATTGATATGTAAAAAGGGAACTTCAATACCGTTTAAATCTTCTACTAAAGCCAAATCATAACATTCAGAAAAACTTAAATTTTCTAACCCTTTCATTTCGGTCATAATATCTAATTCTACGCCAGCGGCATAAAAAGTTGTCCACCCTGGTACAAATTGCATGGTTTCAATTGAAGGATAATCACCATACTTTAATTCCTCAAAGGCGCTTCTTAGCCTTTGCCTATTTACAAGTGTATCCTCAAGCCAAATATCTAAATCATCTGTATTTCTATTATATCCGTGAAACCTTGTAGCCAATCCTCCAATCATTATGTATCTCACACCATGCTGGTTGAGACTTTTCCAAAATGCTAAAAGGTCTTCATCCAAAACATCCATAATCAATTATTTATTAGTAGATGATTGGTTTTTAAATTGATCAAGCATACTATTTCGTCGCAACATGCTCGTAAACAAGTGCAACTTTTCCATCCCTGAGCGGTTTGCATCAAGCAATAGCTTATCATCTTCTGACAAATGCTTAAAGCCATATTGGTTTTTCGCATCCTCCTTCAAGATATTTAGTATTGGCTTATCTTCTACTTGCATACCTAAAATTTTATTTATCTAATGTAGAGGTTGTGTATGTAATTTTTGCGTTTCTAAACATAATATTCATTTTCATTAGCTCGTCATTACTAAAAACCGCTCTTGATGCGTTCGTTTCAAGGCAGCACGCAACAAATCCATTTCAGCTTTTTCGTATAAAGCATCTTCGGCTGTAGGCTCGTTCATGGTATTTAAAATAATATCCGGCTGTTCGTAATCACTCATAATAGCAAGTTAATGTAAACTTATAATATAAAGCTAAGATACCAAATTTCGTTGTTTATCGTAACTCATCTCATGTAATTTACTATAAAATCCACCTAACGCCAATAGCTCATCGTGATTACCTATTTCTTTTATTTCGCCTTTGTCTAACACAATAATTTTATTGGCTTTGCGAATAGTAGATAATCGATGTGCAATTACTATCGACGTTCTATCTGCTATTAAGGTATCAATGGCTTTTTGTATTAATATCTCACTTTCTGTATCAATAGATGATGTGGCTTCATCTAAAATTAATATTGCAGGATTATATAATAAGGCTCTAGCAAATGAAATTAATTGCCTTTGCCCCAAACTTAAAGTGCTACCTCTTTCCATTACATTATAATCATAATCACCAGGTAATTGCATAATAAAATCATGTAAATCAATCATTTTACAAGCATCAATGGCTTCTTGTTTTGAAATTACAGGATTACGTAACGTAATATTATCTAACACAGAGCCAGAAAATAAAAATACATCTTGTAACACCACACCAATACTACTGCGTAGTTTCTCAATTGGGTAATCTTCTATATTGATGGCATCTATATTAATGGCACCTTTTTGAATATGGTATAATCGATTCAATAAACTAATAATAGAAGTTTTGCCACTACCGGTATGGCCAACTAATGCTACCGTCTCGCCAGCTTTTACATCAAAAGAAATATCTTTAAGCACATAATGGTCATCGTTGTATGCAAACCAAACCTTATTAAAACTAATTTGCCCTTTTATCGGTTCGGTCAACGGTTGACGGTCAACGGTTGTCTCTTTAAGTACATCCTCATTATCTAATACTTTAAAAACACGTTCTGCAGCAATCATACCCATTTGTATCACATTAAATTTATCTGCAATTACACGTAATGGACGAAAAATTTGATTTAAGTACAGGATAAAAGCCACCAACAAACCCGCATCTAATTTTTTATCAGCAACCCACCATACCAATAAGCCTGTACTTATTGCAAGCACCAATTCTACTACAGGGAAAAAAACGCTATACGCAAAAATGGCTTTAATATTTGCGTTGCGATGTTGTTTGTTAATCATATTAAACTTTGCCAATTCTCTATCTTCTGCAGCAAAAGCCTGTACAATGTGCATACCTGTTAAATGCTCTTGCACAAATGCATTAAGCGCAGCCACAGCATTACGTACCGTCATAAAACTTTTATTCACGCTTTCTTTAAAATAATACGTTGCTACAATTAAAAAAGGAAATGGTATTAAACTTACCAGCGTTACCTGCCAATTCATCCAAAGCATGGTAGCAAGGGTAATAATAATAGTTAATAAGTCGGCCACAATTGGTATTAAACCGTCACTAAATATATCGTTAATACTTTCTATATCATTAATAGTTCTTGTGGTAAGTGTACCGATAGGTGTTTTATCAAATTGACTTAAATTTAAATCCACAATTTTTTCATACACGGTAACACGTAAATCTTTTACCACATTTTGCCCAAGCCATGACGTGATAAACGTAAAAGCAAAGCGTACCGTGGATTCTATCAGTAAAAAGATAATTTGAAAAATAGTAATATTAATAATAAACTGAAAAATATTATTGCCATCTTTCAAAAAAATAATTTGCTGTATCCAATGTGATATTGGTAAATGATTATGGATAGATTTATTAACCGTAAGTTGAATTAAATATGGGCGAACTGGGGCAAAAATGGCCATTACAATTGCCAAGGTTAAACTGGCTAGAAAGAATTGCCTATATGGTTTTACAAAATGAAACACACGTTTCATTAATGAAATATCGACTGCTTTTTTTTTAGGTGCTTCGCTCATAATTATAACAAATGTAACAGCAATCCTAAATTATGGTTTGTTATTGCTGGAAAATTATAAGACCTATGCAGCCAAAAAATTTAGTCTTAACTCTTACTTAATAATCAACCCATATTTTCTTATATTCGTTATCCATGATTGAAGCGCAGAACATAGCAGAACCAATACCCCAGCCAAAGTATAATTTGACGCCAGAACAGGAGAAAAAAGAAATCCTTCGTCATTACCGTGCTTTACTACGCAGCTTACGCCCTAAACTTAAAAAAGGTGACAGAGAATTGGTGCGCACCGCTTTTGAAATGGCAGTTGAAGCACATAAAACCATGCGCCGAAAAAGTGGTGAGCCTTATATTTTACATCCATTGGCTGTTGCCATGATTTGCGTGGAAGAAATTGGCCTTGGTGTAAGAAGTACTATTTGTGCATTACTACATGATACTGTTGAAGATACAGATATAACACTTGAAGATGTATCTAGAGAATTTGGTGTAGAAATAGCCAAAATTGTAGATGGGCTTACCAAAATTTCAGATCG
>JAYWCY010000593.1:0-2260 GCA_043780175.1 Chitinophagales bacterium | reverse complement strand
CTAGCGTTTGGAAAATAGAAAACGATGTACCAAGTTTATATTTAGAAAACCTGAAAGGCGTGAATGGACTGAAAGCCGTAAAGAATGATTTGTATATTTTATCGGGCAAAAAATTTGTAAAAGCAGATGCCAATAAGCAACTAACCACCATTGTAGATTTGCCAGAAGCTGGCGATGGTTTAGAGCCCATAGGTAATGGTGATTTTATTGCAACATCGTGGATTGGTTATATTTATTACGTATACGCCAATGGTACGTTTGAAACACTATTAGACACCCATTTACAAAAAGTAAATACCGCAGATATTGGTTACGACCCTACAAAACGTATTTTGTATGTGCCTACTTTTAATGCCAAACGCATTATGGCATTTAAGGTAAAATAAGTGCAGCAAAAAGCCCAATTGACCGCTAAGTCAATTGGGCTTTTTTTATAGTATGTATTAATTATCGTATCTTCTTCTTGGTGGTGGTCCGTTTCTGCGATCGTTATTGCTATTACCATAACCACGGTCTGTACTACCGAACGATGAACCCGGTGCTTTTCTTGGTTGATCTTCTGCTTGTTTTACTGCAATTTTTTTACCTAATAATCCTACACCATCTAATAATTGCATGGCTTCTTTGGCTTCTGCTTCGTTTACCATATCTACAAAGCCAAAGCCTTTACTTTTACCAGTGGCTCTATCTATAATAATTTGAGATGATTTTACATCGCCATATAATTCAAACATCTCTTTTAAATCAACCTCATCAATATCGTGAGATAAACCAGCCACAAATAGCTTCATAGTTATCAATTTTGTGTAAAATTACAATTTGAAAATGGTAATAAATAGTTTTTTATATAATTGGCAAAGTTAAATTTCCTTAATAATAAACGGCACAGAAAAAGAGGCTATCTCAAAAGCGAATAAAGGTTTTTAGAATCGCTTAAATGGTAGCAAATCTCCATCAGCTATGGCAACAAACGAGGCTGTCTTCTACTTTTGAAATCACTTATTAAAAAGTAATACAGATTACATTTTTTAATACTATATGTTTATACTAACATACGCAGTTATAATACAATTGACACATTCAGCATTTATCTGGTGCAGTACGATATTATACCTACCAAATATCTCTTTTTAGATGAAAAACAAAACTCAAAATTGTAAAACGCATGAGAGAAACTATTGCTAAATTTGAAATATCAACTAATGATTTGCAAATTGTAACCAATTGATTTTCAAAAACCAATTTTACGTTAGTCAGAATTATTAAAATAGCCCGTGTTGAAACCGCTACATTTATAAAGCAATGGTAATTACAGCAACTTTTAAAGTCAAAAGCCGCTCAGTAGGTCGTCTACTGAGCGGCTTTATCTATATATTAAGGTATGTAATTACTGTGGAGTTTTAATTTTAATCTTCGTTTTTCTATCAGTAATTTTAATTTTACTAGTATCTGTTTTTTCTTTGTACGAATTTTCGTTCTCTTTTATTTTCTTTTCATCCGTGGTGCTATTAGGTGCTGGCATAGTATGACTTTCATCTCTTATTTCCATATTATACGCGTTGTTCATTAGCTTATCTTCATCTACCACATATTTACCATCTTTGTACATGAGGGCATTGTTTAGGTTATAGCCTCTGTAATCAAAAGTATCTTTCGTTTCTGGGTCATAATAGTATCCACTTGGTTGAAGGTTAGTAGCAGCATCTACATAATAGTAATGCACGGTATCGTACACTAAACGTACTTTTTTGTTGGTGCCTAATACTACCACTTGTTTATTATTTAATTTTCGGGTTGTAACGGTTGTTGTGGTGGTGGTAGTGGCTGTCGTGTTGCTATTGTTAGGTACAACAACTACAGAGTCGGTGGTAGATTTGTTATTGGTGGCATCATTGCAGGCAGCTAGACCAAAAATGGCTACCGCAGTAAAAAGTGTTAATTTTTTTTTCATGTTAATATTTAGCAGTAACGGGCAATTACTGTGCCATATCTATTTGTTCAGCAATACTGAATTCTTCTATTTCCCCAGAAAATGTGTTTTCGATTTGCTGGATTAATTCTAATATGGAGATACCACCTACCTTAACCCCCTATTACCAGATAGCCTTGACCCCCTATTACCATTTTAAGTTAGTCCCTGCCTACCATTTTGTTTTGACCCCCTTTTTACATTGATTATATACTACTATCAATATTGTAAATTTAAAATATTTGGTAAGCGTTACATAGGGTCAAGCATTGATGGTATTAGGGTAATAGA
>JAYWCY010000592.1:0-2577 GCA_043780175.1 Chitinophagales bacterium | reverse complement strand
TCATCGTGGAGCTTGTTAATAGAATCGCTGAGGCGTTTTGGCTCTATTGGCTTTAGTAAATAATCTAATGCATTTACCTCAAATGCTTTAATAGCGTATTCGTCGTAAGCTGTAGTAAAAATAACTTTGGGCGCTTTGTCTAGTTCTGTTAGTAAATCAAAACCAGATTTGCCCGGCATTTGAATATCTAAAAAGATTAATTCTGGATTGTGTAATTCTATTTTTTCTAATCCTTCATCTACATTGGCGGCTTCGTCTATTACTTCAATATCGCCGTGCTCTTGTAATAGTTTTTTTAGCTCATTGCGAGCCAATCTTTCATCATCAATAATTATTGCTGTTATAGCCATAGCGTATTTATTTATAAAAATAATTAAAGTGGCATAGATACCCTTGCCTGAACTACATCGTTGCCAATATATTTCAGCTCAAAAGTAGCTTGTTTTCCGTACAACAGTTTTAAACGGTTTTGTGTACTGGCAATACCAAAGCCATCAATATTATAATCATCGTTTAAATGGCCGGGATTTTCTACAATCAATAAATGGTGGTCATTTGATAGCATCGAGATTATTTTCACTAACCCGCCTTCTTTTTGCTTGCCAATACCATGTTTAATGGCATTTTCTACAAGGGTTTGCAACATCATTGGTGGTACAGGTAGGTTTAAAGTGTGGTTGTCAATATTGTAGGTAACTTTTAGTCTATCTTCAAAACGAATATGCTCTAATGCCAAATAATCTTTTACAATACTCAGTTCTCTTTCTAGTGGTGCAATTTCAATTTTTTCTACTTGCATACTGCTACGTAAAATATTACTCAGTTCCGTAATTGCGGTTCTAGCACGTTCTGGATTTTCATCTACTAAAGCTCTAATACTATTTAAAGCATTAAATATAAAATGTGGATTAATGTGCGATTTAATGGTCCGTAATTCTAAATCTTTTACGGTACTCTCTAGCTTTATTTTAGCTATCTCAGAATTGGTATTCATTTGAATATAATGCCATAGGTAATAGAAACTAGACCAGGCAAATATGATTGGCGAATCACTAAAAAGATTGTAATAAGATCGTTGTAATAAAGTAAATTTCTTTTTAGGGTCATATAAATGAAATACTTCAACCAAGGTGCTATTAAAAAGGCCGTAGAAATAGGCGCTTATGACTGTAATACTTAAAATTAACCACCACTTTTGTTTTATTTCTGGTGGGCGCAATTTTAATTTTACAATAGCAATACGTAGCAAATGCGTAATAATTAAACCGGTTAATAATGAGATAAACAACCTAGGATAAAACCTGCTAGGTTCAAAATTTTTTGCAAATTGAGGATTTGAGTTAAGCTGACTTAGCGTAAAAAAAGCAGATACAAGCCCGTAAAAAAGCCAGCCTCCAATTTGACACCGCCAATATAATCCTGATTTGTTTCCCATCACTATCAAAAGTAATAGAACAAGCAAGGTTTTATGCGGTTAAAAATTACTAGAGGTAAATAGCATCTGTATTTGGTACTCGTAGCGCTTCGCACAATGAAACGAAGAATACCAGAACACTAAGACTAAGATGAGTGGGAATTTATAATTGACACTAATAAAAATACCAACAGTGATTTTCAAAATAATAGATTAATGCAAGTAATCTCTGTTGTTTGTATCTTGGCAGAACAATTCTTTGTATATTTTGTCTTATATGTTTATTTGTGAGAAAATTTCTTAAAGCACTATTTTTACAAAAATTACATTTTCATGGAAATTGTACCCGGCGCATTACTTAAAAACATCGACTCTCCTGATGATCTTAAAAAGGTTAGCAGTGAGCAATTACATCAAGTATGCGACGAGTTGCGACAATATATTATAGACGTTGTAAGCGTACACGGTGGACACTTTGCTGCAAGCCTAGGTGTTGTAGAACTATCGGTAGCATTGCATTATGTGTACAACACACCTTACGACCAGTTGGTTTGGGATGTAGGACACCAAGCTTATGGGCATAAAATTTTAACTGGTAGAAGAGATGCCTTTCCTTCAAATAGAAAATATGGTGGCTTAAGTGGCTTCCCCAAACGTAGCGAAAGCGAATATGATACTTTTGGTGTTGGTCATTCTTCTACTTCTATTTCGGCTGCATTAGGCATGGCTATGGCTGCCAAATACAAAGGTGAAAACAGAAAAAGTGTCGCCATCATTGGCGATGGCAGTATGACAGCAGGTATGGCTTTCGAAGCCATGAATCATGCTGGTGTAGCAGACAGTGATGTACTCATTATTTTGAATGATAATTGTATGAGTATCGACCCAAATGTGGGTGCTTTAAAAGAATATTTAACCGATATTACCACGAGTCCAACTTACAATAAACTGAAATCTGACGTTTGGAAAATAATGGGCAAATTGCCTGTGGGTAAGGGTTTTAGTAGATCGATGGCGCACAAACTAACCGAAGGTGTAAAAGGTATGGTTAGCAGTAGTAGTAATTTATTTGAAGCACTAAAGTTGCGCTATTTTGGACCCATAGATGGACATAATATTACCAAACTGGTAGATACACTTAGAGATTTAAAAGAAATTCCTGG
>JAYWCY010000591.1:0-3657 GCA_043780175.1 Chitinophagales bacterium | reverse complement strand
TAAAAGAAATTTCTTTGATTGATACTTGGACAATTGTAAACATTGTAGTAGAAGTGGTTTTTATGGGCTTTTTGATATTTTTTTTAGGGCCAAAAGCATTGGTATTTTTATTAGCTAGTTTCTTCTTTTCAGTAGGTTTACATCCATTGGGTGCAAGATGGGTGCAAGAACATTATTTAACCCATGGTGACCAAGAAACCAAGAGTTATTATGGGCCATTAAATACAGTGAACTTAAATGTTGGTTACCATAACGAGCACCACGATTTTCCATCAATACCTTGGAACAATTTGCCAAAATTAAAAGCCATCGGTGGTGTGTATTACGATTCGTTGCATAGTCATAAATCGTATACCATTTTGTTGTTTCAGTTTTTGTTTAGTAAAGAATTATCTGTGTTTTCTAGAATGGCGAGAGCCAACAGAGGAAAAACAAAACTGAATGACATGAGCATGTATAATGTAGAAACGTCAAAAGAGTTACTTGCTAAAGATTTAGTATAAATTTACTTACATAAAACAAAAAAGCCGCTGATTATTCGTCAGCGGCTTTTTTGTTTTATAAATTATTGAAGTAATTACATATGTGCTTTTAAGAACCCAATAGTTTTAGTATGCGCATCTTCTGTTGCAGCTTTGTTGTACACAGGGTTGCTTGGGTTGGCAAAGCCATGACCAGCATCGTAACGATTAACGACTAAGCTTTTACCAGCTTCTTTCATGTTTTTTTCAAATGCATCAACTGCTGCAGGTGGTATACCTTGATCTTTATTTGCAAAAAAACCAATTACATCGCAATTAATAGTTTTTAAACGTTCAATATCATTTTCAGGGCGGCCATAATACATTACACAACCTGCCGCTTGCTTACCAGCTAAAAGTGTTGTTTGAAGACTCCAACCACCACCAAAGCACCATCCTACGGTGTAAATTTTAGCATCAGCACCTGCATATGCTAAACCACCTTTTACAATAGCTTCTAAGCGGTCAGATTTTGCGTTACGCATTAGCTTCATGGCGCTGTCTGGTACGCTAGCAACTTGGCCATCGTACATGTCTAAAGCCAATACATTTATATCGCCCAATTCTTTGGCAAATGTTTCGGCTTCTTTTTTAATATTATCGTTTAAGCCCCACCATTCTTGAATTACAAATAACCATTTGTTGCTTTTCTTTTTGCTTTTAATAAAATAACCTTTAGCATCTGCACCTTCTGCCTTAAAAGAAACGTTGCTACCAGTTGGGTTTTCTAACTTGTAATATGCTGGTGCCATGTGCAAAGCGGCAAAATTTGGATTAGCTGCATCTAACTCAATTTGATCTTTGGTTTGGTGGTAGCAAGCAATATACCCTTCACGAGATAGGAATGCAGGCTCAGAGGGTTTTAAAGTGTAGCTCAGCAATGTAGCAGTTGCTAAAGCTGCTACTGCAATAAAAAATAATTTTTTCATGTATTTGTTAATTTTTAAAAGGTTTTACACCTCAAATTAACACTTAGCGCCTGCGGTTGTTCGGTTACAGGTTACAATTTTTATAAACGGTTTTTTTGCTTTAGGTTTGCACGACTTCAATAGTGGGTTTTCAACCCAACAATCAGTCAATTTTAAGAGTTTAATATTTCACACAAAGCAACAAAAATATTTCACACAACGGAACAAAGGATACGACGAACACAAATAATATATCAATAAAATAATCTCAATATTATATTGAAACCTCTTGTGTACTTCGCCTTCTTTGTTACTTTGTGTGAAACCAATATTTAAGTAAATTATTATGGCAAAGTACATTTTTGTTACCGGTGGTGTAACGAGCAGTTTGGGTAAAGGCATTATTGCGGCTAGTTTGGCAAAACTGCTGCAAGCAAGAGGTTTGAGTGTGACCATTCAAAAGTTAGACCCATATATTAATGTGGATCCAGGAACTTTAAACCCATACGAGCATGGTGAGTGTTATGTAACAGAAGATGGTGCTGAAACGGATTTGGATTTAGGCCACTATGAGCGTTTTTTAAACAGCCATACATCGCAAGCGAATAATGTAACCACTGGTAAAATTTACCAAACGGTAATTAATAAAGAACGTGCTGGGGATTTTTTAGGTAAAACAGTACAGGTTATTCCACATATTACCGATGAGATTAAACGTAGAATGTTGTTGTTGGGTAAAGGTGGCAAATTTGACATTGTAATTACTGAAATTGGTGGTACGGTTGGTGATATTGAAAGTTTACCGTTTGTAGAAGCTGTTCGTCAGTTGCAATGGGAGTTGCCAGAAGATAGAGTAATGGTAATACACTTAACATTGGTGCCCTACTTAAAAGCTGCTAAAGAATTAAAAACCAAGCCTACTCAACATAGTGTAAAATTGTTAAGTGAAAATGGTGTACATCCAGATGTATTGGTGTGTAGAACAGAGGAACCACTTGGTAATGATATTAAACGTAAAATTGCATTGTTCTGCAATGTGAAGCAAGAAGCGGTAATAGAAGCAATGGATGCAAGTACCATTTACGAAGTACCCATGTTGATGTTGCGAGAAAAACTAGACTTGATTTGCTTGAAAAAACTAAATATTACTGAATACAGCGAACCTAAATTAGACAAGTGGAAAGAATATTTGGACAAATTAAAATATCCAAAAAGTAAAGTAACCATTGGCTTAATTGGTAAATATATTGAACTACAAGATGCTTATAAATCTATTTTAGAAAGCTTTATTCATGCAGGTGCTATGAACGAAGTGAAGGTGCAAGTAATAAATGTACATAGTGAATTTATTACACATGAAAATGTGGAAGAAAAGCTAGAAGGCTTGGATGGCCTTTTAGTGGCACCGGGATTTGGTCATAGAGGTATTGATGGTAAAATTATAGCAGTGCAATATGCTCGTGAACATGGATTGCCATTTTTTGGTATTTGTTTGGGTATGCAAATGGCAGTGATTGAGTATGGTAGAAATATCATAGGCTTGAAAGATGCCCACTCAACAGAGATGGATGCAAATACAAGTAATCCTGTTATCAATATGATGGAAGAACAAAAGAAAATTAAGATGATGGGCGGCACGATGCGTTTAGGTGCTTACCCTTGCGAAATAACCGAAGGTTCATTAGCACACAAGATTTATAGTACAACTGCTATCAGTGAGCGTCATCGTCACCGTTATGAGTTTAACAACGATTACTTAGACCAATACAAAGCAAATGGTATGGTAATGAGTGGTGTAAACCCAGATACTGGCTTGGTAGAAATTATAGAATTACCAAATCATCCATTTTTTATTGGCGTACAGTACCATCCAGAATTAAAAAGTACGGTAGAAAGTCCTGCACCATTATTTGTAAGTTTTGTAGGTGCAGCTAAAGAGTACAACGACAAAAAAAGTAGTATGAAATCATCAGCATTACAAGATGCGTTGATTTAAGAAGTGGAAGAAGTAAACTCTATTTTATGAAATTAATAGTTACTTTATTATTGCTTTTTGTAAGCTTTTTAAGTTGTAACTTGTTTCAATCAGACAATAAAAAATCTAATTTTGATAGTTCTGTTTTTGCAACTAAAACCAAACAAATTGAAGTAAAAGCATCTAGCCTAAAAGATAAAATATTAGGTATTTGGGGTAATGAGTATTCTGAAAATGCAGTTTTTGAAATACG
>JAYWCY010000590.1:0-3470 GCA_043780175.1 Chitinophagales bacterium | reverse complement strand
AGTGGATTTTTGGTACTTGCTTTATGTAAGTTGGTTAATTTTTGTACAAAAAAAGGTAGCTCTTTAACCGTATAATTGGCAATGCCAGTTGTTTTGTTATATGCCCCCTGTTTAAAAATTATTGTAGTGCTGTCTTCTTTGTCTGCCTTTAACGCTTGTATTTTTAATTCTTTTCCTAATGCTTCCGCTGTAAGGCTAGGCTTTAAATGTTTTTCTATTTGCTTGTTTCTTTTTAAAAAATCAGTATCTCTAAATATTAATACAATACCACTTAGTGCATATACCGCCATAATACCTGCTAAGAAATAGCCTAAATACCTATGATAAATCCTCATTGTTTGTTGTGTGCTTTTAGTACTCATAAGCATATGTATGTTTTGTTTAATGATACAAAGTAAATGTTACTACTTTTTTTGTTTGCAAAAAAATATAAAAGACATTTTTCGGTTAACCTTACTACCAGCTCGGTAATAATTTAGTTAAATTGTTACATCATGGTTTCCTTGGTTGTAAGCATAAATTGTAGTACGCGGTGCCCCATTGATGGTTGTTATTATTGTTAGGCTTACCTGCCTTTGTTAGTAAAGCATCTTGATCACCCTCATCATATTTCCACAGCCAAGCGCATACAGATATGCCTCTTTGGTACAAGGAATCTAGAAAGCTAGATGGTTGCATTAATACACCTGCATTCATAGGGGCAGTTTCGCCAAAAATAATAGGTATATTTTGCTGTTGTAGCTGCTGAAGTCTATCGCCAATACTAGTATTAGACGCTAATAACCATTTCTCATAAGCGTGTATATCAAACAGTATATTAGAAAATTTGGCGGATATGGTAGTACCCTTCGTTAGCAACACACTTTCATCTTGCCCTTGCTCGGCGCAGGGTATTAGTATAATATTATTATTACCAGTATTTCTTATAATGCTTATCAATTCGCTCATATGTGTTAGCCACACTTCGTCTGTAAAGCCATCCATCCGGTCGTACCTGTAGGGTTCGTTCCATACTTCTAACCATACATCTGGTTGATTACTAAAATGTAAGGCCCATTGTTGTAACATTTGCTTGTATGTGGTCCACCAAGTGGTATTAGACGGCCATGTACCTGTGAACGCTGTATTAGAATTTGTATCCCATTTAAACGGGCAAAGTATGGTGATTTGATGATTCAGTCTATTACTGTCAACAATGGTTTGTAAGGAGTATAAATAAGTATTGGCCGCATCTTTTATAACTGTCCCACTTATTGGTGTTTCCTTTACATTACCAATAAATTCTCTTACAATATCTATTTGCCAGCTACGCATATCGCTACTGCCTGCACCAAAAACATGCAAGGCGTTGCTGCCAATTAGCTGCACGGGTTTATCTTGATTGTAAATAGTTTTACCAACAATATGGTAGCTGTTAGTACTGATATCAATTTTAATAGTTGCTTTTTGGCATGCTACTAAAACCAAAAAAAACAATAAGAAGTGAACATACTTCATAAGGATAATGTATTTGGATGGCAATTACCAATTAATGACTCATGGCTGTTGCTTTTAAATCATATTGCCATTTTTACAATACAGCTTTTGTTACAAGGTACTCACCATATCTACTTCTTCTTCCGCTACCATGGCTTTTGTGGCATTGTTGGTAATATGGTTACTGCCAATCGTAAGCAGCAATGCAGCAGATAGTGAGCAAAATGACATAATACCGGTCATAGGTAGCGAAGTGCCATTTTGCAACACACTTACCATTGCCGACATGAATGCGCCAATGCTCATTTGCAAAAAGCCCATTAATGCCGAGGCACTGCCAGCATTATGCCCAAATGGTGCCATAGAAAGTGCAGATGCATTAGGGAAAATAAAGCCTTGGCAACATAAAAATCCAAATATTAAAGCAATGGTTAGGTATAGGTCTTGCAAGCCAAATAAAGATGTGCTTGCTAGTGCAATGCCAATAACACTTTGTATATAAATGGCATACCGCATTACCTGCTCGGATCTGTATTTTTTAAGCAATAAATTATTGCATTGACTAGCACTTATTAAGCCCGCAGCAATAACTGCAAATATCCAACCGTAGTGTTTTTCACTTACTTTAAACAATACCATAAACACATAAGGCGACCCACTGATATACGCATACATACCTGCATAGGCCACGGCACCTGTAAACGTGTAAATAGCAAATTGCGGATGCTTAATAATGGTGGCAAAACTGCTAAGAATAGCAGTAGGTTTTAGTGAAAAACTCGTGTCTGGCTGCTTACTTTCGGGCAGTAAAAAATAGACCCCTGCCAATATAAGGCTTATTACTACTATTAATACACCAAAAATATAGCGCCAGCCCAAATAGGCAGTTACATAGCCACCCAATGTTGGCGCTATAATGGGCGATACGGCCACTACCAACATTAATGTTGAAAATACTTTCGCATTGTCTTTCACCTCAAATAAATCTCTTACCATGGCACGAGAAGCTACCATGCCTACGCAGCCACCCAATGCTTGAAACAGTCTGTACACAATTAAGCCATGTACCGATAATGTGGTAGCGCAGGCAATAGACGATAAGGCATAAATAACTAGCCCGATGTACAATGGTTTTTTTCTGCCGAAGCGCTCTAGCAATGGGCCATATACCAACTGCCCAACTGATATGCCAATAAAAAATGACGATAGCGATAACATAACAGAAGACACCGACGTGTGCAAAGTCTTAGCAATATCAGGAAAAGCAGGCAAATACATATCTATAGAAAAAGGCCCAATGGCAGCCAATAAGCCTAAAATTAATATTAGGTGAAACTTGTTTTGTCCGCTCTGTATTGTATTCATATTACTGTTTATCTATTGCTAATAACCGCATCGGCATTGCAAAGGAACTAGTATAAAGGTAGCCGCATTTGGGTGTTAGGGAAATTGTTTGTGTTAGGGAGAGCGTTAATGGTTAATAGTTGCTTTTACCAATATCTTCCTTGTTGCAATAGTGGTCAAAAATGCAACAGTTCTAAGCTGCTTGGGCGTTTGTACTTTTCTTTTGTCAAGTTAAGACTTGATAAAATGGAATGTACGAATTAATGAAAAGAATGTGTTGACATTTTTGGTGTATCCTGTTTCATTTACTTGTGGAATAAAATTGAATTTTTATACAGCTAATGTAAAACATTTTATTGTTGAAATTAGCAACACCTTGTTCAAATAACCTAATTTATTGAGTAATCAATTAAATTATAATGAAATTGCTATTTAGAAACAAGTTGTTGTAGATGCTTATACCTGTTGGTTTCTAAAATTTCTTGTACCAAATTTTTGGGCAATAATTTAAGTATATGCAGTAAAGCAGTAGTTAGTTTTGGCAATTCGTTTTTTACCACAGAAAATACAATTTCGGGGTCAATACCCCTATAATCGTGTGCTAATACATTTCTCATATCGGCGATGTTTTGCCATTGAATATGTGGTTG
>JAYWCY010000589.1:0-4111 GCA_043780175.1 Chitinophagales bacterium | reverse complement strand
AGAAAAGCAATTGCCTATAAAAGGGCATTTACAATTAGTGACCAACTTTCAGCCATATTTCTTGGCAATATGTCATCTGCATGCTTGAGAGCTAATATGATAGATTCTGCATTTTTTTATGCCCAAAAAATGTATGAAATGTCTATTAAGCGAAACGATACTGCTTCAAGTTTTGTGACAAGCGTTATGGGCAATGTATATATGAAGTTAAATCAGCCAGATATTGCATACGCATTTTACAAAAAGGGTGTAAAGGGTGCACAACAGAAAAATAAGTTGGAAGATTTAATGCAAGCTTATAATGCTATGGCTAGGTATTTTGGACAAACGAATCAGCCAGATTCTGCCTTATATTATTGGAAAAAACCTTTTGAATTTGGTCCAAGAGATGCTTTCACATCTAAGATTGGTGCATCCAAAAAATTATATGAGTATTACTATGCCAAGGGCAATAATGATAGTGCTGCTAAGTACATGAACTATTACATTATTGCCAATGATAGTATAAATAGCACTACCAAAATTGTGCAATTACAAGCAGCTAAGTTTGAAGATGAATTAAGACAACAAGAACTTACAAAAGCTAAAGCCCAAGAGAATGAAAGTCGTAACCACAACATTCAACTAGCCATTACAGCCATTGCAATTCTTAGCTTGCTTATTGTATTTCTTTTACTCAGCAGAAGCATTATTGTAAGCCACAAATTGGTAGAAATATTAAGTGTGATTGCATTGCTCGTAGTGTTTGAATTTATCAACTTACTCATCCATCCTTGGTTAGAAAAAATTACCCATCATTCTCCCATATTAATGTTACTAGCATTGGTAGCTATTGCTGCATTAATAGTACCACTACACCACAAACTAGAGCATTGGACTACCAAAAAATTAGTAGAAAAAAATAAAGCCATTCGTTTGGCACAGGCTAAAAAAACGATTGAGGAATTGGAAGAACCTACAAACTAACTATTATGAGAACAATCATCATCATTGTCATTACCCTTTTTTTTACATCGTCTGTATTTGCCCAAGAAGCTAAAGTGCAGCAATGGAAAATTATTGTTAGCAAAGGAAAAAAAGATACTGCTACACTTTTTGTAATTGATAGTTTATGTAGTTGGTATGGTTCTCAAAGAACTGATACTGGTATTTACTATTTAGCACAAATGAAATCCTTAGCAGAATATTTGAATAATAAGCTCTATATCATAAAGGCATTAAGACAAAGTGCAGAAGGGCATTTTACAAAGGGAAAAACTACAGAGGCATTGAAAGAACAATATAGAGCTTTAGGTTTGGCAGAGGAATTAGGAGATAGTGCGTCAATTGCTATCGGATACGTTTCTATTGGAAATTCTCACAAAGAATATGGCGATTATGCTAAAGCACTCTATTATTTTAAAAAATCTTATCAGAAAGCAATTGAATGTAAGAATGAACTTTCGATTGAGTTAGCATCGCTAAATTTAGGATATGCTTACGCACAATTAAACCAATTAGACTCTGCACTTTATTATGAGCAGCAAGCTTATTCGTTAGACTTAAAGCGTAATAAAGGCTCTTTAATGCCTGGCATTGAATGTTATTTAGCCAATATCCAATTTAAGTATGGTAATTATACAATTGCCAAAGCATATTATCAATCTGCAATTAATAAACTAATGCGTTTTAAGGATATTACTTATGGCCACAGGCCAACTGTATGGGCGTATTTGGGTTTAGCAAACTGTTCTAAATATTTGAATAATGAAGACTCTGCAATGTATTATGCAAAAAATGCTATAACCGTAGCTGAGAAATTGAGCTATTTAAAAGGATTAAAAGAAGGCTATCAAATTTTAGCTGAATTATTTGAAAAGAGAAAGGATTTACCCAATGCGTTTCAATATCAAAAGCTGTATATAAGTGCTAATGATAGTTTGTATAGTAGAGATAAGTCCTCAGCCATAGAAAGCTTAACTTTTGAGCAGGAACTGAAAGAAAATGAAAGACAGGCTGAGGTCCGAAAGCAAAAAGAAGAGCGCAGCCACAATATCCAGTTAGCGATCACGGCAATAGTAATCCTTACATTTCTTATCCTGTTCTTAATGCTAAGCAGGAGTATTCTTGTTAGCCATAGGGTGGTGGCATTTTTAAACGTGGTAGTGTTGTTAGTGGTATTTGAATTCATCAACCTGTTAATGCATCCTTTTTTAGAAAGGATAACTCATCATTCGCCCGTGCTTATGCTACTTGCATTGGTAGCTATTGCTGCATTGATAGTGCCATTACACCATAAGCTGGAACACTGGACAACGAAAAAGCTGGTGGAGAAAAATAAGGCAATTCGTTTAGCAAATGCAAAAAAAACGATTGAGGAACTGGAAGAGAAAACTTAGGCTTACTCAATAAATAACTAACCGATAACAAGTATTGAACATACTGTATCATTAAACAATAAATGCACCACCTTGAAAAGATTATCGCTTAAAACAGGTATACTGCTGGCAATATTATTTCTATTGTCATTTTACGCAAGATCACAAAACAAAGACAGTCTGCTTAAAGTAGTTCCTGCAGTAAGAGATGAAAAGGAACGTATCCGTATTATTTATTTGATCATTGGGGATTCGGGAGACAATGACCCCGAAAAGGCTTTATACTATTATAAAAAGCTACTCGAAATTGCTCTACAACAAAAAGATAAAGTTGCTGAAGCAGTTGTTACATCCGAAATGGGATATGCCATTTATTCTATGGGTAATAGCGTGCAAGGCACTGAAACAGTTATTAAAGCCTGCCGTTTAGCAGAAGATATAGGAAACCAACAAGCAATTGGTATAGCTTATAATAATCTTGCCATAGCCTATAATGACCCCATTAAGCTAAGAGAAATATACACTAAAGCATTGGCTGCTTCAACTGCTGCCAATGATTATCTTTTTATGAGTTGGGATTATGGTAACATTGGTAATATTCTTTTAGGCCAGAAAAAAATGGACTCAGCATTCTATTACAAACAACGGGCACTGGAAATAGCTTTAGCACATAAAATAGAAGAAAGAATTCCTGGTACAATGGTAGGTGTTGGACAGATGTACGGTTATTTAAATCAGAAACAGCTTGGTTTAACGTATGTGCTTTCTGCAAGTAAAGAACCATATACGCAAAAAGATGCGAAAACCGCAGCAAGCGTTTATAATACTTTATGTGGCTACTTCCTATCTGAAAAAAAATACGACTCTGCATTATACTATGCACAAGTAGGTTATGAAAGAACCAAAAATGCATTTTATAGAGTTCAGATAAGTTCTATAAACTATCTCTGGTTTGCTTACGAAAAAGCAAACAAACCCGATAGTGCATTGAAATACCTAAAGAAGTACAATAGGATGAAAGATAGCATGGATAATAAGATAAAAACACAGCAAACACAATTACAACTTTCTGCAGAAGAAGATCGAAAAAATACGTTGAACAAGGAACATCAAAGCAATATTCAATATGCAGCTATTGCATTGGGTGTTGTTGGGTTACTCATTTTGTTTTTGGTTTTCAGCCATTCTATTATTGCCAATCAAACAATCATCAGGTTTTTAGGAATTCTTTCATTGTTAATTGTGTTTGAGTTTTTAAATTTATTGTTACACCCTTTTTTAGAAAAAATTACACACCACCAGCCACTAGTTATGTTGACCATCATGGTTGGTATTGCGGCTTTGCTAATTCCACTACATCATAAGCTGGAGCATTGGATAACGCATAAACTGGTGGAAAAAAACAACCGTATCCGTTTGGCAAAAGCAAAAAAGACTATTGAAGAACTGGAAGCACCTAAAGCCTGACTTTTATGAGAATAACTATCATCTCAACTGGCGCACTAGCTGCCGCCGTCTGGGCTTCGACCAACGGCGTTGCTAAGTCCAAACGGGTTAAAAATAATAACAAACTACACAATTCAAATCGCCGCTGGTTAAAACCCAGGCGGCGGCAGCTCAAAAGTTTAGGAGTGGCTTTCTAAATGCAAAATCCGTTTGCCGCTGTCGGTAAGTTTCCCAACTGGTGCACTGGCTGCCGCCGTCTGGGCTTCGACCAACGGCGTTGCTGAGTACAAACGGGTTAAAAATAATAA
>JAYWCY010000588.1:0-3477 GCA_043780175.1 Chitinophagales bacterium | reverse complement strand
GCTGGTTTACTAGGTTGGTATTGTGCAGGTATATATACCCAACATTCTCGGTAGGTGCCTGGAAATATAGTAGACTTTTCGAACGTAAATTTTAATAGCTCGCCTTTAGGTACACCAACATGTTCAATAGAAGCAGAATCAACCTCATAACTTTTCTCTATTCTTTGACCAAAAATTAAGGTTTGTGAAAACATCAATAGAAATACAAATAAATTTTTCATAGTAATTGTTACGTTAAAAGTGTGTTTTGGCATTTTGTGTTATCAATAATGGCGTTCTAAATATCTACTTTATTCTCTTAAAAAAAATATTTCATAAAAGCTTGTAAAATCAAGTCTCCTCAACTTGGAGAAACTTTTAGTTTTTAGTAATCATTTAAAAAAAGTAATGCGCCCCAGATTATAATTGAAAAATCCCCCAACCTTTTACAAGAATGGGGGATTTTTCGATTATTAATTTTTAATTTCTCACCTTTCACTAAATCTTCACTTTCATCACCAACTTTTTAACGGGTTGGTCATTTACAGCAATCATTGGGGCGTGTACATCTTCGGGGAAGAAAATGGCGAATTGGTTATCGGTTAAGTTGAAATACATATCGGGTGCATCGTTGTAAAACACCACATCTTTTTCAGGATTGTACTCACCTTTTTGAGAGGTACAAGTGCTACGAGGTTTCCAACCGATAGTTTCGTTGCCACGAATACATACTTGAATATCAATATTGTTGTTGTGGCACTCAAATTTAGCGATTGATTCTGCGGCTGTCATACCTACTTTTTCTGCAACAATAGCTTTTAACCCATCAGCTACATCAGATTTACCCATTTCAAGTTCACCAAGGTTTTGAGATTTAATGTACGCAAATGCTTTTGCAAATAATGGGTGAATGCTGATGTATTTGTCAGTATTGGCAAGTGTGTCTATAATCATGAGTTATGAATTATGAATTATGAATTATGAGTTATGAATTATGTATTATGAACTATGCTTAGATAAAAATTGAATAAAGTAATAGCCGTACAAGTGTGCGACGCAAGGGACGATTATTTGAAAAAATAAAGCTGGTAACCAAAGAAAAAAATCCGCCTAAGCTAAGGCTTGACGGATTTTTTTAATTATAAATTTCAAATTAGAATTTAGCAATTAACGTTGTACACGACCGCTACCATCACCTTTAACTAGCTCTTTAACTTCTGTTAAAGTTGCGTGGTTTAAATCACCAGGAATGGTGTGTTTCATTGCAGAAGCAGCTACACCAAACTCAGCAGCATCTGCCATTGCCATGCCTGTAACTAAGCCATAAATAAGCCCGCTTGCAAAGCTATCGCCACTACCTACACGGTCTACAATACGAACTTTGTATTCTTTTGTGTGGTAAAAATCTGTACCATCGTATACCAAAGCACTCCAACCATTGTCAGAAGCACTGTAGCTTTCACGCAAAGATGAAGCGATGAATTTGAAACCAAATTTTGCTTTCATTTGACCAAAAATATCTTTAAACCCATCCAAGTTTAATTCGCCTTTTGTGACATCGGTATCAGCAGCTTTAAAACCTAAGCATAAATCAGCATCTTCTTCGTTACCAATACAAACATCTACAAATTCGCAAAGCTGGGTCATTACTTCACGCGCTTTTTCTTTTGTCCATAATTTTTTACGGAAGTTTAAATCAATGCTTGTAGTGATACCTTTGGCTTTTGCAGCTTTTAAAGCAGCTAGAGTTAATGCAGCAGCTTTATCGCTTAACGCTGGCGTAATACCAGTTGTATGAAACCATTCAGCACCATCAAATATGTTGTCCCAATCAAATTCGCTAGCATCAACATCTGAAATTGACGCATTGGCACGGTCGTAAACAACTTGGGAAGCCCTCATAGAAGCACCAGTTTCTAGGAAATAGATACCTAAACGGTCGCCACCACGAGCAACAAATTGCGTATCTACACCATAACGACGTAAATGGTTAATAGCACTTTGACCAATGGGATTGTTAGGTACTTTAGAAACGAAAGTGCCATTTAAACCATAGTTACATAATGCTGCTGCAACGTTAGCTTCGCCGCCACCATAAGTGATATCGAAAGTATCAGCCTGAACAAAACGCTTGAAATCTGGCGTTGATAAACGCAACATGATTTCACCAAGAGTAACAACTTTTTTAGACATAATCGTTAGTTGATTTTTTGTGTGGTAAGATGATTGAATAATTATTGGTTTAACGATTGACTCGTAAATTCGATTTCAAAATTATCGTGCTAAAACCTATATGAACAATAAAATTTACGGCATCGTTTGCATAGAAATGTTTTTATAAATTGTAAAAACTGACATTCTTTTGTTTAGCATTTAAAGGTATTAGAACCGTATTAGTCGCATTTTTTATTAAAAATACAAAACCATATGAGCAAAAAACTAGAGATTTTACAAGCCATTAAAGATCAAGGTATTTTACCACTATACTTTAATAAAGATACAGAAGTAAGTATTGAAGTATTAAGAGCATTATACCGTGCAGGTGTAAAAACAGTAGAATATACTAATAGAGGTGAAGCTGCTTTGGCTAACTTTAAAGAAATGCGTAAAGTAGTTGATACAGAAATGCCAGGTTTTTTCTTAGGTATTGGTACTATTAAAAATGCAGCACAAGCTGTAGATTTTATTGAAGCAGGTGCAGATTATATTATTTCTCCGGGTTTAATACCTGAAGTAGCAGCCGTTGCTGACAAAAACGATGTATTATGGGTACCTGGTGCAATGACACCTTCGGAAATCATTGCAGCTGAGAACTTGGGTGCAAAATTTGTAAAATTATTTCCAGGTAACATGTTGGGGCCTGATTTTATGAGTTCCATTAAAGAATTGTTTCCTGCAATGATATTTATGCCAACAGGCGGTGTGGATACTACTAAAGAAAACATTAGTGCTTGGTTTAAATCTGGCGTTAGTGCTGTAGGTATGGGTAGTAAATTATTGAGCAAAGCATTATTAGAAGCTAAAGATTACGCTACTATAGAATCTGCTACTAAGGAAGTATTAGCTACTGTAAAAGCAATAAGAGGTTAATTTATATAGATCTAGCAAAAAGACCAATGCGACTTTAATGTTACATTGGTCTTTTTTATTAAGTAAAATATCAAGCATTAAAACGTTCATAAAAATTGAATAAAACGAACACTTATACTTTCTTTTCCACAATCGTCACGATGGCTTAAAATTTGTTTTTGGCGTTTCATTGCAATCATTACCTTTGCCATCCCTTATTTTAAGGCTAATTAGCACAATCGTTTATAAACTTTGGCCAATTTCTGTTTATAAACCGTTCATTTTCAAAGCTTAAGCAAGCTATTATCTTTAATGGATAGTGGTTTATTTTTTAGACAAAACCGGTGTACAAAATACTATGTCAACAACAACTTTGAACAACAGGGTAAATTTCGGTAAGACTAAACACTTGGCTGAAACACCCGATTT
>JAYWCY010000587.1:0-4223 GCA_043780175.1 Chitinophagales bacterium | reverse complement strand
AATCCAAACTGGTTTTTTAGAAATATCAACACCACCATTTACTAATATTTTTTCTTTGCCTATAACTTTTAAACTAATTGGATCTATTTCGTATATCCTGATGGTTCTATGCCCAGAATATTGTGGTTTATTATCTGGTGCATCACTGTTATAAACAATATAGGCTTTGCCATCATCATCAAAAAAAATGGATGGATCAATCCCTTTAACCTGAGGCAATTTCACAGGGTTACTCCAAGGTCCAGCAGGGTTTTTGGCGGTAACTACAAAATTACCATCATGATCGATATCGGTACAAGTGACATAAAAAACACCATTGTAATAACTAATGCCTGGTGCAAATAAACCTCTGGTCATACGTTCACCTAAAAAATCCATTTGGGAGGTTCGGCTAATAACATTACCAATTTGTTTCCAGTTTTTTAAATCTTTACTATGCCAAACAGGAAGACCAGGAAAGTAGGAAAAACTAGAGTTTACCAAATAGTAATCTGTACCTACTTTAACAACGCTTGGGTCGGGATAAAAGCCACTTAAAATGGGGTTTGTAAAACTGATGTTTTGTGCAATGACATTTTTGCTTAATAGCAAGCTTACTATTGCGAATGCTAGCATTTTTTTTGGTATCGTCATATATTAATTAATTTATCATAAAATTTACAATCAATGACTTATTTGCTAGTAAACGTGTACAGCTTACCAACCTGTGTTGATACATCATAAACAATTGTTTGTTTTAAATCTAATATTGTAATTGTTGCTTTCGGCGAAATAATTGGCTTAGCCGTTTCTGTAACTTGATAAAAAGGATTCGCATTTTTACCCGTAGCTATTTTTAAGAAACCGTTATTTAATGTAACTGCATTAGGCACCCGCAAACGAAGGTTTCCGCCCAAATTAGACTTAATAATTACTTTCACTAATTTGCCATCTTTCCAGTGCATATCTACGATTTCAAAGCCACCAATTGCTTTAAGCCCACTTATTGACCCTTCTTTTTGCCATACATCTGGTAAGGCTGGTAATAAATGTATGGTACCATCGGCACTTTGCATTAGCATTTCGGTAATACCAGATGTACAACCAAAATTGCCATCAATTTGAAAAGGTGGATGCGCATCAAACAAATTATTATACGTACCGCCACCACCAGGATTTACGCCCAATGGTGTTAATTGATTTTGGATTAATTTATACGCATGATTACCGTCTAACATTCTGGCCCACCAGTTTACTTTCCACCCCATGCTCCAACCTGTAGATACGTCGCCTCGATTTAATAAAGTAGTTTTAGCTGCACTAAATAATTCTGGCGTACGGTATGCCGAAATTTGATTTGAAGGAAATAAACCATATAAATGAGATATGTGACGGTGATTATCTTTTGGGTTATCAATATCATCTAGCCACTCTTGTAATTGCCCATATTGACCAATGCGCATTGGCGATAAACGACTACGCATTTGTAGCAAAGTATCTATAAAAGCTGTATCGATTTTTAATGCTTGTGCGGCTTTTATAACATTACTAAATACATCAAAAACAATTTGATTACTCATAGTTACCCCAGCATCTAATGATGAGCCTTGGTGGGCGAGTGGTGCATTTTCAGGGGATTCATCTGGGTTAATTATCAAAAAGTGATTGCTAGGATGTTCTACTAAAAAATCAACATAAAATAAAGCTGCACCTTTTAAAACAGGATACATCGACGCCAAAAACGACTTGTCGCCAGTGTATAAATAATGCTCCCAAAGATGCTGGCTCGTCCAGCCACCACCTTGGTTCCATAAGCCCCAAAATGCCCCATCTACTGCACCTGTGCTACGCCAAATATCTGTATTGTGGTGTGCCATCCAACCTCTAGTACCGTACATGGTTTTTGCAGTTTTTTCACCATTAACAGCCATTTCTTTTACCATTTGCAAAAAAGGCTCATGCAGCTCAGAAAGATTTGTTTTTTCTGCGGGCCAATAATTCATTTCAGCATTAATATTAATGGTGTATTTACTATCCCATGCAGGTCTTAGATTTTTGTTCCAAATACCTTGCAAGTTTGCAGGCTGGCCGCCTGGCTGTGAAGATGAAATAAGTAAGTATCTACCAAATTGAAAATAGATAGCCGCAAACTGAGGATCGTTGATTGAATTAAAGTTTTTTAAACGCTCATCAGTGGGCAATTTTACTGCATCTGTTACGCCAAGATCTAGCTTAACTCGGTTAAAATATTTTTGATAAGCTATTACATGACCTTTAAGGATTTCGGTAAATGATTTTGGTGTGGCTTTGTTCAAATAATCGGCTGCTCTTGCATTTTCATTGCCAGAAACATCTTGATAATTATTAAAATTGGTAGCAATAGAAATATAGATGGTTACTGCATCCGCATCTTTAATTGCAATAGTGGTATCTGTTGAAGATAGAAAGCCGCCTTCAGGCTTAAACTCTACAATGCCTTTGTAGCGAATCATACCTTTTACGGTTTCATGGTCTATGGTAGTGCCAGCAAAAGTTAATTGCTTCGCATGCACCGTTTTCACCTCGCATTTTGGTTGTGGTGTGGTATAAAAAGCATTAAACGAAATGCTTTTGGGCTTATCTGCTGTTAAACGTATTACTAATACTCTATCAGGAAAAGAAGCCAATACTTCTCTTGTATAATTAATACCGTTTACCTTGTAAGTGGTTTTAGTAACCGCTTTTTCCAAGTCTAATTCTCTATAGTAGTTGGAATAATTTTGATGACTAGGGAAAGACAAATTCAACTCGCCAGCAGGTTCAAACATTTGCCCATGTGATTTTTTGCTAATAAGCACCTTGTTAGCCAATTGTTCGGCCACTTTTTGTTTACCATCAAGAATTAGTTTCCTTATTTGGGCTAAAGAATCAAATATCAATGGGTTATCGTTGGTGTTTGGGCTACCTGTCCATAAAGTGTGTTCATTCAGCTGAACAGTTTCAGTTTCTACATTACCATATACCATTGCACCTAGGCGACCATTACCAATTGGCAATGCATTTTCCCATACTTTTCCCGATGGTTTAGTGTACCAAAGTTTTAAGTTTTGCTTTGTTTGAGCAGCAAGCGTTGTGAACAAAACAGATAAAGCAATTACGATTACTGGTCGGCTAATTATAGGTTTCAAATGCATGTTAAAAGGTTATGATGAAAATTTTAATGCCACAAGTTGAGGTTACTGTATCACAAAGCCACCACTTGGTTGAATCTCAACTTCAAACGCACCATTTTTACTAATTGTTACATCTTTGGTATAAGCTACTTTGCCAGAATCATCATTATAAAGTGTTACTTTTTTACCAGAAATAATAGATAAATTCAGCTTTAATTTCAATACTTCTTTATTAGCATTTACACCAGCTATATACCATTTTGTACCATTACGACGAGCAATAACAGTGTACTTGCCAGGGTAGCCATCTATGTACAACGTTTCATCCCAAGTAGTGGGTACTTTTTTCATAAAATCAATTTCAAAAGCAGGTACATCGGTTAAATTATTTGGTGTTAAGCCAAACATTTGTACTGCATTTTGATATAAAATAGCCGTAGCTAATTGAAATACATCGGTTGTAAGACGCTGGTTTCTACCTTGATTACTTTTTACTAAATATTTGTTTAATAAAACACCACCAAATTCCATACTGCCAACGGTGTTGCGGATAAATGGATGCAGTGTAGCATTAAAAGCCTCGGTATCTCGTACACCTTGAGAGAAAATAAGCATTTCTGATGCTAAAACGGCCTCGCTACCAATATAGTTAGGGTACATTCTTTCCCAGCCTCTTGGCAATGTTGCACCATGAAAATCTATCATCAAACCATAATCATTCGCATCAGACAAAATGTCTTCATACAAACGCATGGTTTCTTGTTTATCGCCACCAAAAAAGTCAACTTTTAAGCCTTTTACGCCCACTTCTTTCAGCCATTGCAATTCTTTTTTTCTTTCTATCGCTGTCGCCATTTTGTTTCTTGGACCTTGCGGTGCATCGTTTACAGAGCCATTAGAATTGTACCAAAGCAATACATCTACGCCTTTTGCATTGGCATATTTAATTAACTCTTTCATTTTGTCCTTGCCAATATTCGTATCCCACAAAGCATCTATTAAAATATATGGCCATTTTAAAGAAGCAGCAAGGTCAATAAATGTTACTTGATCATTATAGTTCATACTTCCATCTTGCCATACAATCCAGCT
>JAYWCY010000586.1:0-3087 GCA_043780175.1 Chitinophagales bacterium | reverse complement strand
CAAATTTACCTAATGCAGGTAATTTCTGAAACTCTTTTCGCTCTACCAATAAAATAAACCAAGTAAACACAAACATTAACATGGTGGCAATTGCTAAGTTGAAGATAACATTATGCCACAAAGCTGTAAGCCCCTGATGAGTGAAGAAGATAGCTACTACAATTGCCATATATGCTAATAGTTTCCGCCACGCATAAGGAATGCGATATGCCTTTTGCCCCCATATAAAACTGGTTACCATCATACTGCCATAACAAAAGAAGGTAGCCCAAGCACTTGCCATATAGCCATATTTTGGTATAAAAAAGTAGTTAATAGAGCAAGTGATTAATACGCCAAATAAAGTAATATATGTGCCAGCAATGGTTCTATTGCTCAGCTTGTACCACACACTTAGGTTATAATAAATACCAATAAACATATTGGCTAATAATAAAATAGGTACAACTTTAATACCCACACGATAACTCGGACCAAGGAAATATTTCCAAATTTCCATGTAAAGCGTTACTACTAGAAATATAAAACTGATGATAATTACAAAAAACTTCATCACCCTTGCATAAGTATGTTGTGGGTTTTTTCCTTCAGCCTCTTTAAAGAAAAATGGCTCTGCACCCATTTTAAATGCCATAATGAAAATAGTAATTAGTAACGATAATTTATAGCAGCCATTATAAATACCAATTTGACCCTTTACATCATCCACAGTGCCAGGTAGCCACAACTTTAACATCCATCTATCCAGCGTTTCATTAATAGTACCGCCAAAACCTACAATCAGCAATGGCAAGGCATAAATCATCATTTCGCGCCACAGTTTTTTATCAAAAGCAAATTGTATTTGAGCTATTTCGGTACTTAATAATATTAGTGTAACAATTGATTGCAACAAATTGGCTATTACCAAATACACTACAGGATTGGTTTGCGGCGAATAAATATAACCTACCCAACTACTTGGATTTTTAGCGAGTGTATCTGAGCAATAATTAATAAAAAACCATATAAAGAAGACATACACCAAAATGCTGAAAATATTAATAAATGCAAATCGCCTAGGCCTTCCTTCCTGTCGTAATTTGGCAAATGGGATTCTAGTAATAGCATCAATAGCTATAATAAAAATTGTATACTCAATAATGCTTGGTGAGTCAGAAAAACCAACAGCATTGGTAATGTCAGATTTAAAAATCCACAGAATTAGTGTAAAGCAAATAGTAGAAAAAATAATGGATAACGATGCGGTACTATATAAGGTTGCTTGATATTCTTTTCGAGATGAAAATCTAAAATAAGTCGTTTCAAAGCCATAAGTGAATAAGATACTTAAAAGCGGAATAGCAGCATATACAATAGACATATCACCAAAATTAGCTGTAGATACATGATGCGAATAGGTAATAAATGGCGTAACCAAGTAGTTAATGAACTTGGCACCAATACTGCTAAGCCCGTACCACATTGTTTGCCCCGCTAATTTTTTAATATTACTCAATGCCTTATTTAATTTTTAAAGTGACCCACTTTTAAAAAGCAGTTCACTTTATCTGAGCTGCTAATGTAGCAAATGTGTTGTTAGTGTAAGTGAATGAATGATGGAATTGTATTTTCTGTACCTGGTTCTGCAAAACGTTTATCCTTTAAAAATGTGGTATCGCTAAGCGTGTACAAAAATGCGGTGAGTTGTCCAATTTCAAAATTGGATAATGATAATTTGTTCTTAAATAAACTATCAGTAGTTGGCCCATCTACAGCTTTACCTCGGTAATGTTCAAATATACTCATTAAACCAAAAAATCTACCATCGTGGCCATATGGTGCCGTATAAGCGACATTACGCAAACTAGGCACACGAAACTTTAAAGAATCCGTCTTATTTCCTGTAATGGTCATTCTGCCATAATCATTTAAAAAAGTATCTATAGGCATCCCAATATTGCGATAGCTATAATCTGTAAACATAGGTTCAACGTGGCAGCTAGCGCATTTTTTCTCAAAAATATCGTAGCCCAATTGTTCCGGTAAAATAAAATTTGCTTCGCCGCGCATCACTTTATCATACTTGCTATTACTACTTACCATCAGCAACATAAACTGACTTAATGCCTTCATCATGCGTTGGGTATTGATGGTAGCATCGCCAAAAGCTTTTACAAATAAACGTTTATAACCACTGTCTGTTTGTAATTTCTGTAACACATTGGTAATGGTTTCGCCCATTTCGTTATGCGCAGTAATGGGTGCAAGCGGCTGTAAGTCTAAATGGTTAATACCACCATCGGCCATAAAGTTTTTAGTCCATGCTAGGTTGGCTAAGCTTGGTGCATTGCGTGTAGTAAACCCATTATTGATACCATGACTGACATTGTGATCATAGGTCGCAAATGCTGCAAACTGCTGGTGGCAACTACCGCAAGACAAGCTACCATCTTTACTTAATCTGGTATCGTAAAATAGTTTTCTACCTAGCGCAAATCCTTCTTTAGTAAGTGGGTTATTTTTAAAATCATACACAGGTTGAGGCCAACTTTTTGGCACAGCAAAAGATAATGGTGTACCAATAATATGTCTATTGGTATCCTTTGAAACCCAAGCTGCCCCTAGAAATACAAAAACTGATACTATTAATATGATTGAAAATACACGCATTAATTAACGGAAGCTATTTTAAACATAGTGGCATAATTATCAGCTATTTGCATAGCCAAGTTACCCGGTGAATGACAGATAGGATGGTCAGCAATTTTAATATTGTGAGTGGATTGAAACCATTGGTTAATGTCAGCTTCTATGATAATTTTCAAATAATTGGTTTTAATATTTTCACCAATGTTTAGCCTAACATACCTTCGTACATTTTCACCGCTTTTAAATCCACCTATGTGATGCGAAAATAAATTGCCTGGTAGTTTTGCAGATGGAGATACGCCTTCTAACTTTGCCATTATGTAGCCACTGTTCCAAGTCCAAAACATACCATGCATAGGGTCTAACGCACCTATTTGTACACCACTTATATTTCTAATACTATCTACACCTAATAAAAATTCGATTGCACTTATTTGGGTTACGAATGTTTTAAGA
>JAYWCY010000585.1:0-4171 GCA_043780175.1 Chitinophagales bacterium | reverse complement strand
ATTGAATTAAAAAAACTCATGATTTCAAAAGACTTTAATCCTTCAATTACTCATCCTGCATACCTCACACGCAAAAATCTGCATAATGCGATCAAAATTGAAGCTGAAAAGCTACAAGGTATATTGTTAGATTTTGGTTGTGGATCAAAGCCATATAAAGCTTTATTTAATGTTACAGACTATATTGGAGTAGATTTTGAGAACCCTGGTCACCCACATTTAAATGAAAATATAGATTTTTTTTATAACGGGCATGATATTCCATTTCAAGACAATTATTTTGATTGTATATTTTCTAGCGAAGTTTTTGAACATGTTTTTAATCTACCACAAATACTTTTAGAGATTAATAGAGTTATAAAAAAAGATGGCTTAATTCTAATTACCTGTCCATTCGCAATTTGTGAACACGAAATACCAAACGATTTTGCCAGATATAGCCATTATGGGTTAACACATTTATTACAACAAAGTGGTTTTGAAATCATCAGCTTTCAAAAAACTAGCAATAGTATAGAAACAATATTTCAACTTTGGATCACTTACCTAAACTTGCATGTTTTTAGTTTAGTTGGTAAAATTCCTATATTAAGATCAATAATTAAAATTTTGGGAAATAGTTGTTTAAATCTACTCGCTTTAGCATTCAGTTTTTTGTTGCCTACTACTAAAGATTTGTACTTAAACAATGTAGTTTTAGCAAAAAAAATAAAATAATGTTTATATGAAAATTGTAATAATATCTACAATTAGAGACATGTGGGGTGGCAGCGAAGAATTATGGGCTAATATGGCGCACGAATTTTTAGAAAATGATAGTAATAAGATGCTACATGTATCTTACGAGAATAAACAAGTACATCCAAAATTACTAAGCTTACAAAGCAAAGGCTTAATTATTAGTACAAGACCAGGCTACATAAAACCGAATAGTAGTGAAATTAGTAAACTGTTGCAAATAGGAATTAATTTCTTAAAAAAGAAAATAATAAATCCACTCAGTGACGTAAAAAAATTTAAGCCTGATGTGGTTATTTATAACGGCACTTGCTATTCAATAGCAAAAGAAAAAGAGTTAATACATTATATAAATAATGAAAATATCAAGTTCTACATAATTGGCCATCTTAATTCAGATGCTATACGAGAAATTAACGATTACGAAGCAAGTATTGTAAAAAATGCGTACTCTATTTGCCAAAAAGTATTTTTTGTATCTAATAGAAATAATATAATAGCAGAGAGGCATTTGTGTACAAATATCAATAACGCATTTATTTTAAAAAACCCAGTTAATTTAAATAAAGTAGCATATATCACATATCCGCAAAGTGAACTAATGCTTTTTGCAATGGTGGGTAATTTAAATACTAAGCATAAAGGGCAAGATATTGTGCTCTCAATTTTATCTGAGCCAAATTGGCGAAACCAAAACTGGCGTTTAAATATATATGGTACTGGAACAGATGAACAATATTTAAACGATTTAATAAATCACTATGGCCTAGCAGATAAAGTTATTTTATGTGGTAGCGTAACAGATATTAATGCTTTATGGACCAAAAACCAAGTATTACTTATGCCCTCACATATGGAAGGTATGGCACTTGCAATTGTAGAAGCTATGATTTGTGGACGGTTAGTAATAGCAACAGATGTTGGCGGTTCAAGCGAATGGATAAGTAATAAAACTAATGGATTTATAGCTGAGGCTGCTACAAAAAATGCGTTTGAAAAAGCAATGCTAGAAGCTTGTGCGATACATACAAATTGGGAGCAAATGGGAAAAGATGCAAATATAGAATCGATGAAATTGTATGATGCAACACCTGGTAAAACGCTTTTAAAACATTTAAATTAACCCTCATGCAAAAAAAAATACTATTTATATTCGGCACGAGACCCGAAGCCATAAAAATGGCGCCACTTATAAGTGAATGCCTATTACACAACGATAGTATAAATTGTAAAATTTGTACTACTGGACAACATATAGAGATGTTACAGCAGGTAATTGACTTTTTTGAAATAAAGGTTGATTATGAATTACAATTAATGAAACACAATCAAACGCTTTTTGATATTACTATCGTTGCGCTACAGTTATTAAACCCTGTATTGCTTGATTTTAAGCCAGATTTGGTAGTGGTTCAAGGCGATACGACTACAGCATTTATAGGTGCTTTGTCTGCTTTTTACCATAAAATTCCTGTTGCACATATTGAAGCAGGGTTACGTAGTTTTGATAATTTATCCCCTTTTCCAGAAGAAGTAAACAGAAAAATGATTTCGGCAATTGCAAACTATCATTTTGCACCAACTGCCCAAGCTGTTGAAAATTTGAACAAAGAAAATGTGGTTAATCATGTTTTCAATGTAGGCAATACAGTAATTGATGCTTTATTCCTAGGTTTAAAAAAAGTGCAAGCCATTAATAATTTTGATACAAAATTTAGCTTCCTAAATACTTCAAAGAAAATAGTCTTAATTACTGCTCATAGAAGAGAAAGCTTTGGGAATCCTTTTAATGATATTTGCAATGCCATATTGCATTTGGCAGATACATATTCAGATATACAATTTGTTTTTCCAGTACACCCTAACCCAAATATTCTATCAGTTGTTAACGAAAAATTAGTTGGTAAAGCCAATATTATTATTATAAAGCCATTAAGTTACCCTGAACTTATTTGGCTAATGAATCAATCGTATTTTATTATTACAGATTCTGGTGGGATTCAAGAAGAAGCTCCGTCTTTAAGCAAGCCTATTTTGGTGATTAGAGAGGTTACTGAAAGAATGGAAGGGGTAAACGCAGGTACAGCTATTTTAACGGGTACTTCTAAACATAAGTTAATTGAAAGTGCTGAAAAATTAATTAATGATACTCAATTTTATCAATCAATGGCATTAGCCGCAAACCCATATGGCGATGGTACCAGTTCTAAACAAATTATAAAAATCATTTTAAAAATATTTAATATTGAATAACCAACCACAAATATCAATTATTTTACCTACATATAATGGCGAAAAATATATTGAAAATTCTATTGACTCTTGTTTAATTCAAAGCTTTACCAACTTTGAATTAATTATTGTAAACGATTGCTCTACAGATAGTACAAAAGCTATTATTGAAGGCTACGCACTCTTAGACAGTAGAATTAAAATAATAAATAACGAAACAAATAAAAAGCTACCAACTAGTTTAAATATTGGCTTCACAGCTGCAGTTGGCAAATATCATACATGGACATCTGATGATAATATGTATGCTAAAAATGCTTTAGAAGAGCTGCTTAAAGTATTAAAAGCTGATGAATCGATAGATTTTGTATATACAGATTACAACATTATTGATAACAAAAGCAAAGTAGTAAATCAGCGTACGTTTGGCGATATAAATAAAAACTTTACAGGATATCTAGGATGTAGTGCTTGTTTTTTATACAAAAATAATATTCATAATAAAATTGGAGGGTATGATTCGTCTGCATTTTTAATAGAAGATTATCATTTTTTTGTACGAGTTTTTTTAAATTTCAACGTAGTATACATCAGTAGATACGATTTGTATTTTTATCGTGATCATGATGCGTCACTAACTGCTAGATATAGCGATGTGGTTAATGATATTTCGAAAATTATGATAGAAAGGCTTTTACCGCAAATTGAATTAAAATTGCCAGCATCACAACTACAATATTTTTATAGGAAGTATGCTATTTACAACGCTGTACAAAAAAAC
The DNA here is from genome assembly GCA_043780175.1 of Chitinophagales bacterium. Taxonomy (GTDB): domain Bacteria; phylum Bacteroidota; class Bacteroidia; order Chitinophagales; family Chitinophagaceae; genus Parasediminibacterium. The sequence continues at coordinate 420 of JAYWCY010000585.1, read as the reverse complement.
AATAGTGTTAAGTATCAATTTTACTTGGAGAAACTTAGTGATATATCTAAAAAACAACTACTAATTACCTTTGCATATGTGTCCATTTTAAAAGGTTTTTACTTAGTAAAATTCTTGTTTTTCCCATTTAATTTTTTGTTTGCAACAATGAAGAAAAGACTCTAGCTCAACCCGTTTGAGGAGTTAATAAGCAAGAGCGTGCTTAACTATACCAACAGATTGGTTGTATATAAATTTGTTTAAAAAACTGTCTAAAAACGATTGAGCATAATCCTTATAGCAGATAGGTGCACCCTTGCAACACCAGTTTCATTAAGCCTTTCATAATACTTAGCGTTCCTTCTACTGGTGTCAATCGAAACAAATGTTCTTTCTACTACCCATGTTTCGAGTAACACTTCCAATGTGCAAATCCATTGG
>JAYWCY010000584.1:0-6418 GCA_043780175.1 Chitinophagales bacterium | reverse complement strand
TCTTGGTAAGGGCTGTATCATGTTTTGCGATGCCACAGATGACTATTTAGCTTTTCCTTGTAGTATGTTTTTGTTAATAGATGATGTGGAAAATTTATACCAAAAAGGGTTAGCCAATGGGGCAACGTCTTTGCAAGATGTTGCAGAAAGAGAATACGGTAAAAGCGCTGGTTTTAAAGATGCGTTTGGTAATATATGGTGGTTAACAGAGCCTAGTAAATAAATTACGTTTTTATTCTTGCTTCATTTTTAGCTATAAATTCATCCCAACCTTTAAAGCCTTTGCCCGTAGTTGTAGCCAGAGGCGATGATTGCTGATAATGGTGGCAAAGCGCCACTGCTAAAGCATCGGTTGCATCAAAATATTGTGGTTGTTCTGCTATATTTAAAGTGCGTTGTAGCATCTTCCATACTTGATCTTTGTCTGCATTACCATTACCTGTAACAGATTGCTTTACCTTTTTAGGGCTATATTCTGTAACCAAAATACCTGCTTGCATGGCAGCTGCAATAGCCACACCTTGTGCCCTACCAAGCTTTAACATACTTTGCACATTTTTGCCAAAAAAGGGGGCTTCAATGGCAAATGTACTTGGGTGATACAGACGAATTAATTCGCAAACTTTGGTATGAATTTTCTCAAGGCGTTCATAGATATCTTTATAACTAGCTAATTTTAATACATCCATTAGCAATACTTGTGGCTGCCCATTGGTTACCTTAATTAAAGCGTAACCCATAATGGTTGAACCAGGATCGATACCCAAAATAATATTACTTGGTTGCTGCATGAAAATGTTTAAAAGCTATTGAAGCGCCTATTGTAAAACCATAAAAGTAGCTATTCGTTGTCATATAATGTGTATCTCATTAGTTTTACACCTTTCTTTGTAAAGCAGTAAAAAACAGTTATCTGAAGAAGTCTTTTAAAATATTTATCAGTTATGTTGTAGGGCCAATTTTATTTGTGTGGCTTAGCTGGTCTATCTATCGCCAAATCCAGCAACAGGAAGGTTTACAGCAATCGTGGCATTCCATAATTGCTGCACTTGAAGGGAATTCTCAGTGGCGTTTATATATTAGTTTTATACTCATGTTTTTTAATTGGGGCTTAGAAGCCAAAAAATGGCAAGTGCTTATGCAGGCTATTCAACCACTTGGTTATTGGCGCAGTTTCAGAGCTATTTTTAGCGGTCAAGCTTTGGCATCTAGCACACCCAACAGAGTAGGTGAGTATGTGGGTAGAATTGTGTACTTGAACGATGGAAACCGTTTGAGGGCTTTATCATTATCGGCTGTTGGTAGTTTCGCGCAAATCATTATCACATTTCTAATGGGTTTGGTAGGGCTAATATTGGTACATTCAAATATTATAAGTAAGCTGTACCATGTATTTTCTTTAAGTACTTTTTGGATTAACTGGTTGGTATATGCACTAAGCCTAACTGTTATTTTTCAATTGCTTTGTTATTATAATTTATCGTGGATTACTAAGTTATTAGAAAAAATTCCATTAGTAGCTAAGTATAGTTTCTTCATTCAAAAATTAGAAGATCTTCATAACAAAGAATTAACAAAAATATTGCTCCTTTCTTTTTTGCGATACGTTGTTTATGTATTACAGTACTTACTATTGTTTCAGCTATTTAATGTTGATGTAGCTTGGTGGCAAATTGTAAGCTTGGTATGTGTACAGTTAATGGTAATGGCAGTTGTACCAAGTATTGCTTTGGCAGAATTGGGCGTGAGAGGCCAAGTGAGTATTGCATTATTTGGCTTATTTAGCAATAATACAATTGGCATAATTGCAGCCATATCTGGTATTTGGTTAATTAACTTAATAATACCAGCATTGGCAGGAAGTTTGCTTATTTTAGGCATTAGAATTTTTAGAAAATAGTATTGAATGAAAAAAATTATAAGCGCTATACTCTTAGTTACAATTATTGCATGGCAAACACCTGGCAATGAGTTTTGTGGCAGTATCCGTAACACAGCTTTTCAAAATACAGAACGTATCGATTATATTATTTTTTATAGCGTAATTGGTATTTATATCAATGCTGGTAATGCAAGTTTTACGGCTAATATTGAACAATTGAATAATAAGCCAGTATACCATGTAGTTGGTACAGGCAATAGTAACACTAGCTACGATTGGATTTTTAAAGTACGTGACAAATATGAAAGCTATATAGATACTGCTACATTGCAACCGCAAAAATTTGTAAGAAATGTAGATGAAGGGGGCTATAAAACCTACGAGAATATCACATTTAACAACAAAGAAAATACCGCAGCAACTATCAAGGGATTATACAAAGTACCCAATTGTGTGCAAGATGTATTGAGTTCTATTTATTATGCTAGAAATATAGATTTTAATAAGTATAAAGTGGATGATAAAATCCCCTTTACAATGTTTTTAGATAATGAAGTATACAATCTGTATATCAAATATTTGGGTAAAGAAAGTATTAAAACCAAATATGGAAAATTTGATGCGATTAAGTTTAAACCCTTGCTAGTAAAGGGTACCATATTTGAAGGCGGCGAGAAAATGACAGTTTGGGTAAGTGATGATGCTAACCATATTCCATTGCGTATAGAAAGCCCAATAGCGGTAGGTTCGGTTAAAGTAGATATGATGGGCTACAGAAATTTACGCTCACCACTCACATCGCAGAAGAATTTTAGATAATGTTTCGTTAATAACAAGTAATCGTTAGTCGCAAGTACGGTCTTTTTAAAACTTACGCCTAAAGATTCACTGCTTTCGATCACTAAATTATACCTGCCAACTCAAGACTCCGTTTCTTCAATTTTATAATATCCATATCTTCTATAATGGGTTCTGGCATTAGTATTAGCGAGGTATTATTCTCTTTCCACCAAGTTGCTGTTTGTAAGTGCTGAATGTTAATAACACCAACCAAGTACTTACGTTCTGCTTCTGCGTGCCATTCTTCTATCCATTCAAATTTTTCACGTGGTATATATTTCCAATCATCAAAACTCACATATACTTTTACAAAATATTCGTTACTTAATTGGTGTGGCTGATGGTGATATAATTTCTTGTATTCATAACGATAATTATAACGTAATGCACTTAAATCGCTCACTACAGCCGATGCCGTAGGAAAGCTGCCAGCGCCTTTACCATAAAAAAATTGTTTATCTGCAAAACCACTTTCTATCACTGCACCATTGTATTCATTTTTTACAAATGATAATGGATCATCTTGCTTCACAAATTGTGGTAAAACAAAGGCTGCTACTTTGCCATTTTTCAACTTTTTTGCTTGTGCCACTAATTTCACTTCAAAGTTTTTTTCTTTGGCTACAATAGCATCGCTAAGCTGTATATTTTGAATACCATTGAACAGTAAATTATTGGGATGTTCTACAATACCATACGCATGATTTAGCAAAATACTCCACTTATTTACGGCATCATAGCCTTCAACATCCAACTTAGGATTACTTTCTGCAAAGCCCAGTTGCTGTGCCAAAATCAATGCATCAGAAAAACTTAATTTATCTTCAAACATTCTGGTAAGTATAAAGTTGGTAGAGCCATTGACAATGGCTTTTATGGCATGTAGTAAGTCGTTGTCGTAATATTCTTCTAGGTTTCTAATAACTGGTATCGATGCACAAGCAGCCGCTTCGTACAATACCGATAAACCTGTTTGTTTTTGCAATTCTAAAATTTCTGGTAAATGTTCAGCCAGCATTTTTTTACTGGCACTTACTACATGTTTACCATTTAGTAAAGCGGTTTTTACAATCACAAAAGCTGCATCTGCATCATCAATTACTTCAACTATTACATTGATATTTGTATCATTTAGTAAGTCGTCTTTTTCAGTGGTAAAGAGCGCTGCAGGTGCTTCTCTTTTTTTACTAGGATTTTTAATACAAACCTTTATTATACTAGCTTTCAGTGATGGTGTTTGCTGCAATACTTTGTACAAACCTTCGCCCACCACACCAAAACCAAACAGCCCAATATTCAATTGCTTATGCGTATCCATTTTGTAATTTTTTATTTTTCTTTCTTGTTAACCAACTTTTGTAGTGCTATGTAGCTTTTGTTGCGTCGCACACTGCATCGGTTGTCTTCTTATTTAGCTTTTATCTTAGCGTAGTTTATCTTACAAATAATCCCACAAATCTCTTCAATCATCCCAAATCCTAGTTCAGACTAAGGTGCTGACTAATCAGCGTTTCTATTTGCTCAATTTCTAATAAAAAACCATCATGCCCATACAAAGATTCGATAGCTGCAAAGGTAGCATTTGGTATATATGCAGCTACAAACTGCTGTTCTGATAAAGGGAATAAAATATCTGTTGTAACACCAATTACCAAGGTCTTTGCAGTAATGCTTGCAAGTGCTGCTTCTACCGAACCTCTACTTCTACCAACGTTGTGACTATCCATAGCTTTGCTAAGCGCATAATAGCTAAAAGCATTAAAACGCGTTGCTAATTTTTCACCTTGATAGCGTTGATAACTTTCAGCATTAAATACTTGCTCATCTATTGGTAAGTGAGCGGTTTTTTGTGTAAACCCCATTTGTTTTACACCATATGTATCGTGGTTTCTGTACGATAATAAAGCAATGCTTCTAGCTGCCTTCATGCCGTGCATACCTGCTTGGTCATTATCTTCTTTCCAAGTAATATCATGTTCTATACACATGCGTTGCGAGGCATTAAATGCAACACCCCAAGCCGAATGAAATGCATTGGTAGCAATAGGTACAATATTTTCAAACAAGTTAGGTTCTTCAATAGCCCATTCAAGTAATTGTTGCCCACCCATAGAACCACCCAAGCCAATCTTGATTTTATTTATGCCAAGCGATTCTTTTAAAAACTGATAAGCCCTAATCATGTCTCTGGTTGTAAACCAAGGAAACGTGTGATAATAAGGCTTACCAGTTGCAGGATTATTACTTAATGCATTGATACTTCCGTAATGGCTGCCAGGCATATTTACACAAATAATAAAATATTTTTCAGGCGTAAATAAATTGCCTTCACCCACTAAACCATGCCACCACTCAAGCGGATTACTATTACCTGTAAGGGCATGAAATACCCAAATAACGTTATCGCCTTCTTGATTTAATGTGCCAAATATGTTATATGCCAAATGCAGTGCTGGCAATACTTTGCCGCTTTCAAGGGTAAATGGTTGATGGTGTTTAAAAATCTCTGTCATGTTGTTTTGAGCGTTTCACACAAAGCAACCAAGGATACAAAGTTCACAAAAATATATATTATTAAATGTATACCTTGTCTGCTTTGTCACTTTGCGTGAAATAATCTTTGCGTGAAATACTATGCAAATACTTTATCAAATGCCTGCTGAATATCAGCTTTAATATCTTCTATATGTTCTATACCTACACTTATCCGCACTTGATTTGGCGCAACACCGGCAGCTAATTGTTCTGCTTCGCTCAATTGCTCGTGTGTGGTAGATGCTGGGTGAATAGCCAATGTTTTTGCATCGCCTACATTGGCCAAATGGCTGATCAATTGTAAGTTATTTATGAATTTTTCTGCGTTTTCTTTACCACCTTTTAAGCCCACTTGCAGTACACCACCAAAGCCATTTTTTAAATATTTTTTAGCTAGTTCGTGGTAAGCATTACTTGGTAAACCCGGGTATAATACAAACTCAACAGCCTCGTGTTGTTCTAGCCATTGTGCGAGTGCTAAAGCATTTTGCACATGACGCTCTACACGTAAGCTTAGGGTTTCTAAACCTTGAATAAGTAAGAAGGAATTGAAAGGACTTTGTGAAGGCCCAAAATCACGCAAGCCTTCTACTCTTGCTCTAATAGCAAAAGCAATATTTGGTAAACCCAATGGATTATTTACACCAAAAATATCCGCGAATACTAGTCCATGATAGCCATCACTTGGTTGTGAAAACTGTGGAAATTTTCCGTTGCCCCAATTATAATTACCACCATCAATAATAACACCACCAACACTTGTGCCATGCCCCCCAATCCATTTGGTAGCACTTTCTACCACAATGTTGGCGCCATGTTCTAATGGTTTAAATAAATAACCGCCTGCTGCAAATGTGTTGTCTACAATTAATGGTACATCATATTTTTTAGCTAATGCAGCAAATTGCTCAAAATCTGGAATATTTAACCGTGGGTTACCAATTGTTTCTAGGTAAATAGCTTTTGTTTTGTCGTCAACTAAGGCTTCAAAACTGGCAACATCATCACCATTTGCAAAACGTACATCAACACCCAATCGTTTAAATGCCACTTTAAATTGGTTATGAGTTCCACCATATAAATAAGAAGTCGAAATAAAATTATCACCTGCCTGTACAATATTATTCAGTGCTAAAAATTGTGCGGCTTGCCCGCTACTTG
>JAYWCY010000583.1:0-3517 GCA_043780175.1 Chitinophagales bacterium | reverse complement strand
GATATTTCTTAGCAGCCCAATTAACACACCAAGATGCTCGCTGAGATAAACGATAATCATCACTTGCAAAACAATCCATCAACTCTTTAAATCTTGCTTTTGAGCTAGCCGCATAAGTAGCTATCGCAATTGCATGGTCAGTGGAATATTTTTCTAGAATTTCTTCAGCTATGTTCATTGTAACAAACGTTTAATAGTTTGTAATTCATCAATATCTACACTTGTTTCGTTATTGTTTTCGTGCATCGCTTCGTTAATGTATTGCATTGCAGTAGGGATTATTTTTTTACAACTTGCATGGTATTCAATAGCATTTGTAGTACTAATTAACGCTTCAATATTGCTACTTTTTACACCACCACCTGGCATAATTATAATTCTGTTTTTGGCTAATGTTATCAGTGCTTTCAATAAATGTTTACCCGCTACAACATCTGCTTTTTGTCCGCTAGTTAAAATGCGATGGCAACCACACTTAATGATATCTTCTAACCCTTTGTAGGGGTCAATGCATCTATCAAAAGAACGATGAAACGTTACTTGCATAGGGTAGGCAAGTTTTACTAATTCTTTGGTTCTTGTTATATCAATATTGCCATCAGGTAATAATACACCAAGCACCACACCATTAAAACCTAATTCTTTGCACAACAAAATATCTTGTTGCATGGCTGCAAATTCTATATCTGTATATACAAAATCGCCACCTGTTGGTATGATTAACACATTCATAGGAATATTGACTTTTTCACTAACCGTTTTTAAAACACCATAGCTAGGAGTGGTGCCGCCATTCGCGTAGTTTTCACAGAGCTCTAGTCTATCGGCACCATTATTAGCTGCAATAATGGCTGAATTGATATTAAAAACTGGCACTTCGAGAAGCATGAGGAATTTGAAATTTGGGGTTTGGAATTTGAAGTTTTGAATCTTTTTTCTGCGATACTCTACGTTAAAACGCTATGTCACGCTGTGGTTAATCCACCTTACAAAACATATTTCCCATCAACCAATATATTTTTATCATCTGCATAGCACACCGCATAGTTAAAACCTTTTTGTATGCAATAGCCACCATATTCCCCTTGCTTATTAATGGCGATAAAACCTACTTGAATATCTTTTGCTTTAGCGCCTTTTATTTTAATAATACGCTCAACTGCTTTTTTACAAGCTGCTTCTGGGTGCAAACCTTGTCTCATATATTCAACTACAGCGTGAGATCCACAAATACGTATGACATCTTCGCCTTGACCAGTAGCTGTAGCTGCGCCTACTTCATTATCTACAAATAAACCTGCGCCAATGATGGGCGAATCACCCAATCTGCCACGCATTTTAAAACCCTGCCCACTTGTGGTACAACTGCCACTTAAATTACCATTTGCATCCATTGCTACCATGCCTATCGTATCATGATTCCATTCGCCGTTATCTAGCTTTTCTGGTGCAAATGGCCCATGACCAGATTGTGTTCTTTCAATATTAATAATGGGTTTGTAGTCGCTTTTTTGTAACCAGTTCTCATAGTTTTTTTTGGCGTCTTTACTGAGTTTGCCATCTTCCAGTGCAAAGCCTTCTGCAATGGCAAATTGTTGTGCACCAATACCTACCAGCATCACATGCGGCGTTTTTTCCATCACGCGTCTTGCAACTGAAATAGGATGTTTAATGCGCTCTAAAAAAGCTACGCTGCCACAGTTAAACGCCTCGTCCATAATACAAGCATCTAAAGTTACAAACCCATCTCTATCGGGGTTTGCACCTAAACCTACGCAGCAATTTTGCGAAGCTTCTGTAACCATTACACCTTTTTCTACAGCGTCTAATGCTCTGCCGCCATTTCGTAGTACTTGCCATGCCGCTTTATTGGCTGCAATACCAGCATCCCAAGTAGAAATTACTATTGGTTTGGTAACTTTTTTAGGGCTTTTAAAAGATGAGAATGGGGTTGCTGAAATACCTAGTGAACCTAGTTGCAAAAATCTTCTTCGTTGCATCATTTGCTTATTCGTTTATTGCTAATTTTTTTATTAATTCATCACTTGCGGCATCACCGTATACACCATAAGCATTTACCAAAACACCTTTTAAACTGCCATCTTTTGCTGAAATAGCATATAAAACTGACGAATCATCTGGATCGTTTTTCCCTTCAAAACGGTAATGTTCTACAATTTCAAATTGCGATGGGTTTAAACAAGTACCAGTTGCGGCACATTGTACATTATCAAAAGCAATATTAAAATCGGTAGTAAAGCCTCTTAATTTTAAATCGTTTAAGGCTTGTAAAAGCGTATCGTAAATTTTCATGAGTGTATTTTGTAGAAAGGTAAGAGATATTTTACGTAAAGGAATAAAGTAAAGTATGTAAACAAAAATTTTGCATGTAAATGCCATTAAAGAAAACTTAAACATGCATATGGGTCTTGTTAAGACGCTTTGTGTTCTTTGCCTCCTTTGTTTCTTTGTGTGAAACAATCGCAAACGTTCTCATAAATAAACACTTTAGAATTAGCACAACATATACAGCATCTCATATCTTTAATCCCTAACTCAACGATTGAAACATGATAATTAACAGAAACATTCTAACCCTCGATGAATTTACCATCCAACAATTACGCGGCTTTCCTGCCGCCACAGGTGAATTAAGTAGTTTATTAAGAGATTTAGGGCTTGCAGCCAAACGTGTAAACGTAGAAGTGAATAAAGCGGGGTTAGTAGATATTTTGGGTGATTTTGGCACGGTAAACGTGCAAGGTGAGGATGTAAAGAAATTAGATATTTATGCAAATAACCAGTTTATGGGCGTATTAAAACATGGTATTAGCTGCGCTGGTATTGGTAGCGAGGAATTAGCTGATTTTGTAATATTTGACGATGAGGTAAGTAATAATAGTAAGTACGTGGTTCAGTTTGATCCATTAGATGGCAGTGGCAATATCGATGTAAATATTTCTATTGGTACTATTTTTAGTGTGTACCGTCGTGTGAGTGAATTGGGTAAACCATGTACCAAAGAAGATTTCTTGCAAGCAGGTAACCGTCAGGTAGCTGCTGGGTATATGATTTATGGCTCATCAACCATGTATGTATATGCTACTAAACGTGGTGTTAATGGCTTTACACTTGACCCTGCAATAGGCGAGTTTTGTTTAAGTCACCCTAATATTAAATGCCCGCCAAATGGCAATGTGTATTCTGTCAATCATGGCCATTTTTTTAGATATTCTGAGGGTGTAAGAAACTATATTAACACTTGCCAGAAGAAAGATAAAAGCAATGGTGGCCCTTACACGCAGCGTTACATAGGTAGCATGGTGGCCGATGTGCACCGCAACTTAATGAAGGGCGGCATCTTTATGTATCCAGGTACAACGGATAAACCCTTGGGTAAATTGCGTTTATTGTACGAATGTAATCCATTTGCCTACATTATAGAAATGGCTGGCGGTAGAGCCACCGATGGCAAACAACGTATTATGGATATTCAACCAACATCGTTACACCAACG
>JAYWCY010000582.1:0-17466 GCA_043780175.1 Chitinophagales bacterium | reverse complement strand
TTGATTTTCCTCTGCAAGCCGCTCTATAATTAGCACCAACCGAACCTGCTGACCGAATCAATTGCTTGGCGATTTCAAATCCAGCAGCGTTTTTTGGATAATTTTCACAAAGCTTTATTACTTCAATGTGGAATTTTTTAGTTCGTTGTTGCAATTCAAATTTTGTCATAACTAATATTTTCAAATACATCCCAAAATAAAAAAATCACAAAATCAGCTATTGCTTCCTAACAACTATTCACTTTTCTTGCCCAAGCATCTGCATCAAATTCTTGCTCATCAACCCAATCTTTTGGATGCAAACAAGCTTGTAACAATTTATATTCTTCACTACCAGCAACTGGTTGATAGTTATACTCAAAACGCACTGTTGGTGGCAGACTCATCAAAATACTTTCAATGCGACCATTAGTTTTTAAGCCAAACAAAGTACCACGATCATGTACCAAATTAAACTCTACATATCTACCTCTTCGTATCTCTTGCCAATGTTTATTTTCAGGTGTAAAAGTCAAGTGCTTTCTACGTTCAACAATAGGTATATAAGCCTCAGTAAATGCGTTACCGCAAGCTTTTCCAAAATTCATCCAGAAGTTCATGTCTTTCGTTTCTGATGGCTTTTGATGGTCGTAAAAAATACCACCAATACCTCGCCTTTCGGTACCACGGTGGGTATTCACAAAATAATCGTCACATTCTTTTTTAAAGGTTGGGTAAAAGCTCGTATCAAAGTCATCACACACATTTTTATAGGTTTGGTGAAAGTGCTTGGCATCTTCTTCAAACAAATAATAAGGGGTTAAATCTGTACCACCACCAAACCATCTATCTATCACATTATCCTGCTCATCGTACAACTCAAACATGCGGTAATTGCAATGCACCGTAGGCACAAAAGGATTATACGGATGTATTACCAAACTAAGGCCACAAGCAAACCACTTGTCCCCTTGAATATTCAGTTGTTTACGCATGGCATCTGTCACCAACCCTTCCACCACCGACGTGTTGACACCACCTTTTTCAAAAACATTACCATTGGCAATCACCCTTGTTTTGCCGCCGCCGCCTTCTGGTCTTACCCATGCATCTTCTACAAATACACCTTTACCATCTGCAAGCTCTAACGCAATGCAGATATGGTTTTGAAGTGTATGGATATAGTCAATCCAAAGCCCTTTAATACTTTGAGGGGACGTTTTTGTATTATTAATAGTATTGCTTATATCCATATTATAAGTTGTAAAGAATCAATTACTGCTATTTTAGCTTCGCAAAAGTGGTTGTAACCAGTTACCGATCTTTTGTATAGCAAAAAATGCTATTATAATTGGTTAATCTTCCTTTTTTAGCTGCTCAAAAGTGATTTTAACCAGTTAACCTGCTTTTGTATAGCAAATAATACAGGATATTAACCAGTGGAAAACTATTCACTATTAACGATTCGCTTCTTACTATTAGCCTTTCCATTCTTTTATCGTATCAATAAACGCTCTTGCGTGATCTACTGGTACGTTTGGTAGAATACCATGGCCTAAATTTGCGATATATCTACCTTTACCAAATGCATTTAACATGGCTTTTGTTTCTTCTACAATTACGGGTATTGGTGCCAATAATTTAGCCGGATCGAAATTACCTTGTAGTGTTATATTATTGCCAGCCAATTGACGTGCCATTTGTGGTTTAATGCACCAATCGATACCCAACCCAGCCGCACCTGTCGCTGCCATAGCATCTAAGCTTTGCCAAGCGCCTTTTGCAAACACAATGGTTAGCACCTCGTCCTTTAATGCAGCAACAATTTGACGAATATATTTCAACGATAAATTTTCAAAATCATGTGGGCTTAATAAGCCGCCCCAACTATCGAAAATCTGTATCACATCAGCACCTGCTTTTGCCTGACCTTTTAAGTAAGCAATAGTAGTGTCTGTAATCATTTGTAAAACCGTATGTGCTAACTCAGGTTGTGTGTAGCAAAATTGCTTAGCCTTATCAAAGGTTTTAGAACCCTTTCCTTCCACCATATAACACAACAAAGTCCACGGCGCACCTGCAAAACCAATCAATGGCACACGACCATTTAATTCTTGCTTAATCAATTTTATGGCATCAAAAACATAACCCAACGTTTCATCAACACTAGGTACTTGAATACGCGATAAATCAGCAACTGTTAAAATAGGGTCTGGCAAAACTGGCCCTTTACTTTCAATCATTTGTACCTCTAAACCCATAGCTTGGGGTACTACCAAAATATCAGAAAATAAAATAGCCGCATCAACCCCTACTATATCAACTGGCTGAATCGTAATTTCAGCTGCCAATGCTGGTGTTTGGCATCTTTCAAAAAAACTATATTTTTCTCTCAACGCTCTGTATTCTGGTAAAAAACGGCCTGCTTGACGCATCATCCAAACTGGTACTCGTTCCGTTGCCTCGCCCCGTAATGTGCGTAATAATAAATCGTTCTGTAGCATCTTTTTATTTATTAGACCTTACAAGTTTTAAAACTTAAAAGATCTTTGGTTTAATTATTTTCGAAATAGTGAATCACTGCATCCAACATTTGCTCACTACCTGGCCATTCGCAGGTTACAATTTTATTACTACAATAACTTGCAATAGTGGCAGCAGTTGTTTTGCCTATTGCAAATAAAATTACACTGGTAGCTACAGTATTTTCTGAAAAAAAACTGTGTACCGCACTAGGACTAAAAAATGCGACACCTTGGTAATTTTTTTCTATTATTAGTGGCGTAAGGATGGTATTGTAAACGACGACTTCTTCTACCTCGATGCCATTGGCAGTGAGTGTTTCTGGCAAGGTTGTAAGGCGTTGATCACCACAAAAAAATACCACTTTTTTTATTGTACCAGCAGCGATAATTTTCTCGGCTAAATTGGCTGCACTTTTTGCCAATGCTTTAATTTTATCTTCACCAAAAAACTCAATAACAGCATCTTTAGTGGCCCCCCCAATACAGTAAATATGCCAATTAGGTTGATGATCTATAAATGAAATAACCGCTTCAATAGCATTGGTACTGGTAAACACAACGGTTCTATGTTCTTCACTTCTTTCTTTAACAGTTGCAACAATTTCTACATCCGCACTTGTATTGGTTTCTATAAACTTACCAGTATCAATTAGTACATTTTTTAAAGATGCTTTTTGGTCTAGTATCGCATCAATAGGTCTGGTAAATAAAATATTGACAGGTTTAGTTAGCATGGTTAATAGTATCTACAATGGCTTGACCACCTTGTTCTAAAATGTCTTTTGCTGCTAGATAACCTAAGTCTGCAGCTTCTAAAATACTAACCGTTTTTTCTATCTCTGCTTTTGCAGAGCCATCTACTGCTACGATACTGCCCCTAAAATGTACCATGTTATTTTTTATCTGTGCCAATGCACTAATTGGGGTAGAACAACCGCCCATTAAAGCCCTTAAAAAATCACGTTCTAGTTGCGTGCACAATGCTGTTTCTGCATGATGAAATAATTGACAGGCATCAAAACATCTATTATCACCTTCTCTGCAAACTACCATAATGGCACCTTGTGCAGGTGCAGGCAACATCCAATCTAAATCTATACTATTGGTTGGTCGCAAATTAATTCGCTCTAAACCTGCTCCTGCAAAAATGGCTCCGCTCCAGTTGCTTTCGGCTACCTTCTTTAAACGTGTATTTACATTTCCACGTAAATTCTCTATGTTATGATTAGGATAACGATGCAACCATTGTGCTTTTCTACGAATACTACTGGTAGCAATAGTGATTGGTAAATGGTGAATGGCGGCTAATGAATTTTGATTAGCTTCTAGTTGATGATTAACCATCGACCATTGACTATTCAACACCACAATATCTTTATAGCTAGCTCTTTCTAAAACTGCACATTGCATGATACCTTTTGGCAATTGTGTAGGTACATCCTTCATAGAATGTACTGCAATATCAATACTGCCATTAAGCAAAGCGCTATCTAAACTACGTGTAAAAATACCTTGCACACCCATTTCATACAAGGGGGTTTTAAGGTCTATATCACCATCACTTTTTATGTACACAAGTTGTACTACCAAGCCTCTTTCTTGCAATAAATGCTGTACAGCTGTGGCTTGCCACACAGCCAATTCGCTTTCTCTTGTGCCTATGCGTATGGGTGTTGTCTGCATAAATTAAATTAATTGGCGCTATTAGCCATAAAATCATTAATGGCTTCTATATAATTACAGCCCCCTTTGTTTTGCTTGCGCATACTTTGAGCCATATTATTTATTACTTTTTTAATGCGTTCTTCGGTAGGTAATTTTGTTGCAGTATTTGCAAATTGAGATGTGTAACTCATATACAAATTGCAACTTTGCATGTACTCTAATTTGGTTTTTACTGCTGTAATAACTGGTACATTTTTACGCATTTGGTACCATTCTGTAAATTCACCAATATGTTGCTGAATGATGGCTTTTGCCTTTGGTACTTCTGCTACTCGCATTTGCAAGGTAACATCGTTAATTTTAGACAAATCATCTACATTAACCAATGTTATATGAGACAGTTGCTTGCAAAGTGGGTCGATATTATTAGGGATAGATAAATCTATCAGCACTTTACTATTACTGTGCTGTAAACTATCTTTCATTATTATTGGTGCAGAAGAATTAGTAGCTACAATTACAATGTCTGCATTCTTAATTTCAGCGTTTATATCATCATAAGACGCTGTACGTAACCCTAATGATTCTGCTAATTCTTTGGCTTTTTCTTCTGTACGATTAATTAACGTAACATTGGTTGTTTGTAAGTAGTCAATCACATTTTTACAAGTATTTCTGCCTATTTTGCCAGTACCTAACAATACAATTTTCTTATTTACAATGTCTGTAACATTTTCTTTTAAAAACTGAATTGCTGCAAAAGAAACAGACACTGTACCACCACTTAATTGGGTATTATTTTTAATGTTTTTTGAAGCTTGCAATACAACACCTACCAATCTATCTAAAAAAGCACCGATACAATTGTATTCTCTTGCCAGCTTTACTGCCAATTTTAATTGCCCTACAATTTCGTAATCGCCTAAAATTTGAGAATCTAAACCTGCGGCTACAGCAAATAAATGTTCAATGGCTTCGTAACCACGTTTAATATAAGCCATTTGCTTAAAAGTTGCTCTATTGCCAACAGTTTCAGTACAAAGTAAATCAACAAGGTTGTTTGAATTGGCAGCTACACCATAAATTTCTGTACGGTTACAAGTTGATAATACAAACAATTCTTCTACTTGATAGCTCTTAGATTTAGATAGCAGCGTAGCATTGCGTTCGTTAGAAATAGCGAAATGACCACGAATAGACGCATCAGACTTGCGGTAATTGATACCTGCTATGTAAAATCTTGAGATGTCTATGGGTTGCTTGGTCATTTGTGATTCTTTCGCCTTTAAGAGCGCAAAGGTATTGTTACGCAGCTTTGAAGAGGCTTTTCTATGTCATGCAACTGTCATAATTTAAGAAAGCTGATTAATATCACATTGCTGAACAATTTGGCAGGATTGCGGTTATTTTTGCAAGTAAGTTTGTTGCAAACAAACTACAATTGCAAATTTATAAATGTGGGATTTAAAAACTGACAAATAAAGTTTCACTTGTGCGTAAGGGATGGCAGCGGAAAGCCCATAGCAACACAAAGTGTTGCGAGGACTTGGGGCGAACAGCCCGACCCGCTCAAGCAGGAACGCTCATTTAATATATAAAAAGCGTACATGAGTAAGATAAAGCGTGGGATTATTTTGATGAATTTAGGGTCGCCAGATAGCACCAAAACAAGTGATGTGCGTAAATACCTAGCTGAGTTTTTGATGGATGAAAAGGTGATTGATATTCCTTATTTACTGCGATTGTTTTTGGTTCGTGGCATTATTGTGCCCCTGCGTGCGCCAAAAAGTGCCCATGCGTACAAAACTATTTGGTGGAAAGAAGGCTCGCCATTAATTCAATTGACCAAGCAACTGCAAGCCAAAGTGCAGGAAAACTTTGAAGAACCGGTAGAAATTGCCATGCGTTACGGCAATCCCTCACCCAAATATGCATACGATAAGTTAATGCAAGAACATCCTGGTATTGAAGAGGTAATTTTATTTCCACTGTATCCACACTATGCCATGAGTAGTTACGAAACGGCTGTTGATTACATGAAGGAGGTTCATACTAAATATCAATACCCTTTTAAGCTACAAGTGATCAAGCCTTACTATAATAATTTAGATTATATTCACGCGTTTGCAGAAAATATTAGACCTTATTTAGCGCAAGACTATGATCATATTTTATTTAGTTTTCATGGTATTCCTGAAAGACACTTAAAAAAAACGGACCCTACAAAGCAGCATTGTTTAATGCAAGAAAATTGCTGTAGTGTAGATTCTATAGCCCATGAAACCTGCTATCGCCATCAATGTTTAACTACTACAGAATTAACGGCACAAGCCTTGGGCTTACCAAAAGACAAATATAGTTATGCATTTCAATCGAGATTGGGTAGAGACCCTTGGTTGAAACCTTACACTGATTTTAGATTAAAAGATATGCCTGGCGAAGGTATTAAAAAATTATTAGTTATCTGCCCTGCATTTGTAAGTGATTGCCTAGAAACCTTGGAAGAAATTGCGATACGTGGCAAAGAAGATTTTATAGAAGCTGGTGGAGAAAGTTATGAAATGATTCCTTGCCTAAACACGCATCCGCTTTGGGTAAATGCAGTAACTAAATGGGTGAAGGAAATTGACGTTAAGGAATCATAGTAAATCATTTATTCCATTATTATTAATCAGCGGTTATGTATGCTTACCTAAAAGCCTTGCACATCATTTTTATTGTTACATGGTTTGCTGGTATGTTTTATATGCCGCGCTTGTTTATTTACAATATAGAAGCTGGTGAAAAAGAAGGTATTGTAAAGCAAGCTTTGCGTGAACAATTTACTATCATGATGAAACGCTTATGGTATGGTATTACCTGGCCTTCTGCTATATTAACATTACTATTTGGACCTGCCATTTTATTTATGGGTCATTGGCAATATGGATTACTACAAGAAAGTGGCAGGTGGCTATTATTGAAGCTGATTTTCGTAGTATTATTATATGTTTATTTCTACAGTTTACATATTATTTTCAAGCAACAGGTAAAAGGTATTTTTAAATATTCATCGCAGCAACTGAGAATTTGGAATGAAATAGCCACCATTTTTTTGATAGCTATTGTAATGCTAGTAGTAGTAAAGCAAGCCATGAGTTTGGTTTGGGGCCTAGTAGGTTTAGCTTGTTTTATTGCTGTGTTAATGAGTGCTATTAAAATTTACAAAAGCCTAAGAAGCAAGTAGATAATTATGAGTGATGAATAATGAATTTTTTAACCTATAAAAATCCATTTAAAATAAACGTAAGGACAATTTCTTTATGTTCTCTGTGTGAAATTCTTTAATATATTTTCTTTCATGTACATACAATCGAAACTACCCAAAGTAGGTACTACTATTTTTACTATTATGAGCCAATTGGCCATTGAACATAAAGCAGTAAATCTTGGTCAAGGATTTCCAGATTTTATGATGAGTGAAACACTCATCTCGTTAGTTGCTAAAGCCATGAGTAGCGGTTTTAATCAGTATGCGCACATGAATGGCTTACCATTATTGAGAGAAAGATTAGCAGAAAAAGTCGCGCAATTATACCAAACCACCATTCATCCTGATACACAAATAACCATTACACCTGGCGGCACTTATGCCATTTATACAGCTCTAACTGCTGTGTTACAACCTGGCGATGAAGTGATAGTATTTGAACCCGCTTACGATAGTTACATACCGAATATTGAAGTGAATGGTGGTGTAGCAGTAAGCATTCCTTTGCAGTATCCAGAATATTCTATTCCATGGGATGTTGTAAGGGCAAAGGTTACTGCCAAAACTAGAATGATTATGATTAACAGCCCACACAACCCCACCGGTAGTGTGCTTTCTGAGCAAGATATTGTTGAACTAAGAAGTATTGTTGCTAATACCAACATCATAATACTAAGTGATGAAGTATATGAACACTTAATTTACGATGGCATTGCACACCAAAGCATTTTACGTCATGCAGATTTATTAGAACGCAGTTTTGTATGTTTTTCTTTTGGCAAAACTTATCATTGTACTGGTTGGAAATTAGGCTACTGCATTTCATCGCCAACTATGATGAACGAGTTTAGAAAAGTACATCAGTTTAATTGTTTTAGTTGCGATACACCTAAACAAGCGGCTTTGGCCGAGTACATACTAAATAAACATTCGTATGTATCACTTGGTGGCTTTATGCAACAAAAACGAGATTATTTTAGAAGTTTGATGACTACAACACCTTTTAAATTAATCCCATCGCATGGTAGTTACTTTGAATGTTATAGTTACGATGGCTTAACAGATGAGAACGATATGCAATTAGCCGTTCGTTTAACGAAGGATTATGGCGTTGCTACTGTACCAGTTTCTGCTTTTTATAAGGATGCCACTGACAATAAAGTGTTGCGTTTTTGCTTTGCCAAACAAGAAGCAACCTTAGAAAAAGCTGTTGCTGGTTTGGTAAATTTTAGAAATTAGTTACACCCTTGCTAGTTTAGTACTATCAACAAAATTTTGTAATTCTCTTGTGTATTGGAGCGCTCTTCTTTCTGCAAAAAAATCATTGGCTAGCATAATAATGGCTTGAATAGTCAATGCAATACCTAACCCATGTGAAAACGAATAGCTATATAACTGTTTATATTCTGGTAAAGCAAAAAAACTATTGTAAAATATCATTAAAAACCCTGCAATAATCAGTGCTATTTGTACTAGTCTATAGGTTACAAAATTTTTATTGACAATATTCATTCTTGGCAATTCTGATTTTTTTATCTCATTAGGATTCATGTCGTAAGCATAAATCAATCGCATTCTATCGTCGTCACTTCTTTTATAAACCGTGTAACCAACTGCCAGCTGCAATATCCCAATAACTATTAAAGGAATAGCTGCACCTTTCCATGCCTGCGTTTTGTAAAAAAAATAGCCAAAAATTGAGAGTGAGAGTGACATTAGTCCAATGATTACAAATAAGAGGCTTTCATTTTTCTCTGCAGCAAAATACTGTTCAATTGCATTTTTGGTAAGCATAATCGTTCGTTAAGACATTAGGAACTGGAAATTTACAACCTTTTAATTATCCGTACAAAATATGTACGTCTAACACTTTAATGCTTTAATAAATTGTTTGCTAGTTGGCGAAATATTTTGAGAAAAAAAATGCGTTAATCTACCTTCTTCATCGATAATATACTTACAAAAATTCCAGATTGGCGCTTGGTTGCACCAACCATTACTAGATTCGTGTGATAACCATTTAAAAATAGGATGTTGTTGCGTACCTTTTACAACACTACATTTCTGCATTATTGGAAATCTTACACCAAAATTTAAGCGGCAAAACTCAGCTATTGACGCATCGCTACCAGTTTCTTGATTTCTAAAATCATTAGCAGGAAATGCTAAAACAGTTACATAGTTCTTATATTCTGTGAAAAGGCTTTCTAGCTCATCATATTGCGCTGTATAGCCGCAATTGCTAGCAGTATTTACTATCACTATTTTTTTGCCTTTATACTTGCTTAAATCTACATCTGTACCATCATTTGCTACTACATTTATATCATAAAATATTGCATTTGCTGGAACTAAATATGTATTTTTTTTTATATCTTTTAGAGACGGAAATAACTTGCCTTTAAGCATAATTACCTTGTACAAAGCCTTTAATATTTGCTGTTGAGTAGTCATATTTATATTTTGTAAATAAACAAACGGCTTATTTACTTATCAGGCAAGTTCATCTTTTTTATTAACCTAATTGCAAATCATTATTTTGCGTACATGATGGAAGAACTTAAGTTTTCTCACGACTATTTTATGCGCCAAGCATTGCGTGAAGCAGAAGAAGCTTTTTATAAAGATGAAGTACCTGTAGGTGCTATAGTGGTGGTAAATAATAAAATAATTGCTAGAGGGCATAATCAAGTAGAGATGCTGAATGACAGCACTGCGCATGCTGAGATTTTAGCACTTACAACTGCTTATAATGCTTTTGGTAGCAAATATTTACCTGATGCTACTTTGTATGTTACCATAGAGCCTTGCCTAATGTGCTGTGGTGCCATGTATTGGGGCAAAATTGGCAAAATTGTATATGGTGCTAGCGATGAGAAAAATGGCTATAGAAAATTTACTTCCAGCAGCCCATTGCATCCTAAAACAGAAATTATCTCTGGCATTTTAGAATTTGAATGTGTCAAGTTAATGAAAGATTTTTTTAAAAATAAGCGCTAATAAAAAAGGCAGTTAACCTTTAAAAAGTTAACTGCCTTGTATTATTTATAATACGTATTTATTTATAAGGTCCGTTTTACTTCTTCTTCTTCATACGCTACAATGGTGTCGTTAACGGTTAAGTCTGCAAAACCTTTTACGGTTAAACCACACTCGTAACCATTGTTTACTTCCTTCATATCATCTTTAAAGCGTTTCAAGCTGCCCAATTCTGCAAAGCCGCCTTCCATTCTTGGATATACCAAGATACCGTCTCTAAAGACACGAATTTTATGGTCACGTTTAATTTTGCCTTCTTGTACATAACAACCTGCAACGGTAGCTTTGTCAAATTTGTACACTTCACGTATTTCCACAGTTGCAACTTCTTTCTCTTCAACTTTTGGTTCCAACATCCCTTCCATGGCACTTCTAATTTCATCAATAGCTGTGTAAATGATAGAGTATAATTTCACCTGTACACCTTCATTCTCGGCTAGTTTGTTAGCTTGAGATGATGGACGTACGTTAAAGCCTACGATAATAGCATCAGATGCAGCTGCTAGTAAGATATCACTTTCGGAAATTTGACCAACGGCTTTATGCACTACACGAATCGCAATTTCTTGACTTGATAATTTTTGTAAAGAATCGCTTAATGCCTCTACAGAACCATCCACATCGCCTTTAATAATAATGTTTAATTCTTTAAAGTTACCAAGTGCTAAACGACGACCGATTTCATCCAATGTAATGTGTTTTCTAGCACGTAGGCCTTGCTCACGTGATATTTGTGCACGTTTAGTGGCAACTTCTTTTGCTTCACCTTCTTCTTGGTACACTTTAAATTTCTCACCTGCTTGTGGTGCACCATTTAAACCCAATATGACTACTGGTGTAGATGGAGGTGCTACCGTAACACGTTGATTACGTTCGTTAAACATCGCTTTTACACGACCGTAATGCTGACCAGAAACCATTAAATCACCTTGGCGCAACGTTCCATTTTGTACAAGTATTGTAGCTACATAACCACGTCCTTTATCTAATGATGCTTCGATGATAGAACCAACAGCATCTTTTTCTGCATTGGCTTTTACATCTAATAATTCAGCCTCAAACAAAATTTTATCTAATAGTAAATCAACGTTTAAACCTTGCTTAGCTGATAATTCTTGGCTTTGAAATTTACCACCCCAGCTTTCCACCAAAATATTCATACCAGCAAGTTGCTCGTATATTTTTTGTGGGTTAGCGCCATCTTTATCAATTTTATTTACTGCAAAAATCATTGGTACACCAGCGGCTTGTGCATGGCTAATAGCCTCTTTTGTTTGTGGCATCACTGCATCATCTGCAGCAACTACAATTACTGCTATATCAGTAACTTTAGCACCTCTGGCACGCATCGCTGTAAATGCTTCGTGACCTGGTGTATCTAAGAAAGTAATGGCTTTACCATTTGGAAGTGTTACCTCGTAAGCACCAATGTGCTGTGTAATACCACCAGCTTCACCAGCTACCACATTTGCGTTACGGATATAATCTAGTAACGATGTTTTACCATGATCTACGTGACCCATAATGGTTACAATTGGCGGACGCGTTTCAGAATCAACCATTATTTCATTATCATCATCGTAATCATCTTCTTCTATATCATCAACTCCTATAAATTCTACTTCAAAGTCAAATTCGCTTGCTACCAACTCAATTACCTCTGCATCAAGGCGTTGGTTAATGCTTACCATGATACCAAGACCCATACATTTACCAATAACATCGGCAAAGCTCACATCCATTAAGTTAGCCAACTCACTTACTGTAACAAATTCTGTTACTTGTAGTTTGTTATCATCACCGCCCATTTCGTTTTGAGCATCTGCTGCCTCTTCACGTTTTGCACGACGATATTTGGCTTTCAGGCTCTTACCTCTACCACCACCACCACTCAATTTGGCTTGCGTTTCCTTAATTTTATCCTGGATTTCTTTTGCGTCTATTTCTTTGTCATCTCTACGAGTTATAGGACGACTGTTGCCAGCACCCCCGCCTTGCGCACCACCACGGTTAAAGCCACCACCACCTGGTCTGCCACCGCCGCCACCTTGTGGACCACGGCTAAAACCTCCACCACCACCAGTTGGACCACCACCCCGGTTGTTTGCTGGCACAATTGGCCTGCTATTACCGGTACCTGGTGCTTGTACAGGGGCTGCTTGCCCTTGACCTGCTGGTCGGTTCTCTCTATTAAAGCCACCTTGCTGCGGGCCACGGTTTTGGAAATTTCCACCACCTTGCTGACCACCGTAAGGCTGTGCGCCGCCAACGCGTCTGTTATCTACAGGTATACGTTTGCGAATTTTACGTTCTTCTGCGGTTAATGGTTTTGGTCTGGTATCGCTATCTACAGGCAATTCAATTTTTCCTAATATTTTAGGACCTGTTAGTTTTTCAACTTCTATATTTTCAATCAAAGGTGTATCATCTACCACAACTTCTGGAAGCGTAACAGGTGTTTCAACCTTTATAGGTGCCACAGCAATAATGGGTGTAGCTATTATTTGTGGTACTTGCGCAGCAACCACAGGTCTTGTTACTGGTTGTGTTACTTGTTTTTGTGCTGTAACAGCAGCAGCATTAGTAGCTGGTGCTTCTTCTTTCTTTTTAACACCTTTTTTAGGTCTGGTAGAGTTATCAATGGTTGATAAATCTACTGTGCCTAATATTTTAGGCCCTTCTAGTTCCGGTGCATCAATACGAACTATTTCGGGTACGTTTTCTACTTCAACTGGTTTAGTTTCAGCTACAACTACCGATGGTGGTACTGGCGGCGCTACTTCTACTTTAGGCGCTTCTACAATTGGTACAGGTGGCGGTGGTGGCGTTACAACAACTACCGGTGCAGGCGGTGGCGACGGAGCAACTACTACAACTACTGGTGCAACAACAGGCTCTTCTTTAGGCGCAGCAACTACTGGCTTTACAAAATCTTTTCTAAAAGTGATTTCTTCTTCGTCTCTTCTTTTTCTCTCACTTTGCTGACCCTTAGGTATTTCTACCTGATCGGCTTTGTTTTTTGCTTGTTTATCACCTTGAAACTCAGCTTGCAAGGCACGATACATGTCTTCAGTAAGCTTTGTAGTGGCGGTAAGTCCCTCTTTATTAAAACCACGTTTTGCCAAAGCATCTACTAGGGTATCTTGACCCACGTTAAACTCTTTAGCTGCGGCTAATAACCTTGGTAATTTCAGTTCTGACATTCAGTGTTTTTAATTTGTCTTAAGCTTTAAGAAACATTTTCTTAAAACCGTTTTATGTTGTTGTGAGACTAACATTTACAACTTTATGTTGCTTCTGTTGCATCACACTTTGTACTTTTTCTTCTTTATGCACCTGTCCTGTAGCGGTTAATTCGTAACTACACTTAAAGTAACCTATTCTGAAGCAAATTTTTTAATATAATTTATGCTTGTTCTTCTTCTCTTTCAAACTCTTCTCTCACAATGCGCAATACATCGTTAATAGTTTCTTTTTCTAAATCTGTTCTACGTTCTAGTTCTTCTGCAGTTAAGCTTAGTACGCTTTTAGCTGTATCACAACCTACACGCTTAAACTCGTCAATAATCCACATTTCAATCTCATCGCTAAATTCATCCAAGTCAATATCAAACTCGTTTGTAACTTCTTCGTCTTTTCTAAACACATCAATTTCGTAACCAGTTAGCTCGCAAGCTAGTTTAATATTAACTCCACGACGACCGATAGCTAGCGATACTTGATCTTGCTCTAAGTAAGCATCAACTTGTTTTTTGTCGTCATCAATTTTCATATAACTAATTTTTGCAGGCGTTAATGAACGCTGAATTAGCAATTGAATATTGGTTGTATAGTTAATAATATCAATATTTTCGTTCTTTAACTCACGTACTATACCATGAATACGGCTACCCTTCATACCTACACAAGCACCCACGGGGTCAATACGGTCATCGTAACTTTCTACAGCAACTTTTGCTCTTTCCCCTGGATCACGCACAATTTTTTTGATTGCAATTAAGCCATCCATAATTTCGGGTACTTCTATTTCTAGCAATTTGGCTAAAAATAATGGGCTTGTCCTAGATAAGATGATTACTGGATTGTTATTTTTTAGATCTACACGCTCAATTACGGCACGTGCACTTTCTCCTTTTTTAAAATAGTCCTGCGGTATTTGTTCAGATTTTGGTAAGATTAGCTCATTACCATCTTCATCTAACAATAATACCTCTTTTTTCCAAACCTGATAGACCTCAGCAGAAATAATTTCACCAATTCTATCGTTGTACTTTTTAATTAATTCAGTTTTCTTTAAATCACCAATACGGCTTGCTAAAGTTTGTTTGGCAGCCAAAATTGCACGGCGACCAAAATCTAGCATATCCATTTCCTCATATAATTCTTCACCAACTTCAAAATCGGGCTCAATTTTAATAGCTTGCGTATAAGCAACTTCAGCTAGCGGATCTATTACTTCACCATCGTCTACAATCATTCTTCTACGAATAATTTCAAGATCCCCTTTTTCTGAGTTTACGATAACGTCAAAATTCTCATCGCTACCATATTTTTTACGTAACAAAGTTTTAAAAACATCTTCTACCACCTTCATCAGTGTGGGTCTGTCAAGGTTTTCAGCTTCTTTAAAATCCTGAAAGGCATCTACTAAATTGATACTTGCCATACTTTTTTATTTACGATGTGCGATGTAATAAATACGATTTGAAAATCGTAGTATCGCTATTAAAATTTAATTTGAACCGTTGTTGTTTTAATATTTTCAAAAGGTATTACTACCTGTGCAATTACTTGTTTTTTACCCTTTCCTTCGGTTGTTTCTATGGTTATTTCTGCTTCTGAAATATCTAACAATTTACCTTCTTTTACAGATGCATCGTTTAATACCACTTCTACATCTCTACCCAAGTTTTTCTGGTATTGGCGGTGCATTTTTAAAGGCTCCTCAATACCTGGGCTAGATACTTCTAGGCTAAAATCGCCTTCGGGGTACATCGCCGTTTCTTCTATAAACCTGTATAACTGCCTGTTTATTTTTACACATTTATCTACAGATAAACCAGTATCTGCATCTAAAAATATTTTAATATTATTGACTGCTTTAATTT
Organism: Chitinophagales bacterium; assembly: GCA_043780175.1. GTDB lineage: Bacteria > Bacteroidota > Bacteroidia > Chitinophagales > Chitinophagaceae > Parasediminibacterium. The sequence continues at coordinate 1,900 of JAYWCY010000582.1, read as the reverse complement.
TTAAAGACACCAAAAATATCTCAGGGTCGTTACCAATTAACCCATTCACAAACGATTCTAAAATATGTATTTCTTCTGCTGCTGCCATAATAAAAAAGAAGAAGGGAACGACTGCGTTCCCTTCTGTTATTCGTTCTTTCAGTGCAAATGTAATGTGTTGTAACGATAAGTGCCAAATTATACTGTAATTATTTAATCGTAGCTTAATTATGCACCAACTGCTATTTCACTAACGTGAATCATTTGTGAAAATGCGACATGTAATATATAAGCATATTACCTTTACCGCATTATGGTAAAGTTAATTTTTTGGTGCTTTGTTATTTATTGCATTTACCGATTTGTATTTGATTTAGTAATACCCGTGAGCAGAACTGTTTCTAAAATGAAACAAACTGTGCAACAAATGCAAGAACAGCAAGGCTCTCAGCAAAAAACTGCTACTGCACAACAACCTCAACCTAGTGATACTAAAAAACCTACCACTACCAATACAAATGGTGAGTATATAGAATTTGAAGAAGTGAAATAATTAACCGTTGCAGGTTTCTATTTGTTAGTAACTTACAACTAGAAACTAGCATCCATTACAAGTCTAAATCTAACAAGGTTTTAGGCGGCACTAAGTGAATTGTTTGCATGCCCAACGCATCTGCCGCTTCTATATTTTTAATAGTATCGTCAATAAACAAGGTTTCTTCGGGTTTTAAATTTTGCTCGTTTAAAATAAATTGAAAAGATTCTGGATAAGGTTTACGCAAGCCCAAGTAGTGTGAGTAGTAGGCTTTTATAAAATGGTCGTTAAAATCGGCTTTGCCAGTATTGGCTTCATATATTTTCATAAATGCATCGTAGTGAATTTGATTAGTATTTGAAAACAAGTACACGTTGTACTTAGTTTTAATATTTTTGAGCCATTCTAAACGCTCTAATGGAAAATCTCCTAAAAGCGCATTCCAAGCCATTTTGATTGCTTCATCGGTTAGCCTAAGGCCAGCATCTACTCTCAACCGATTATAAAATTCACGCTCAGATATTTTGCCAGTTTCTAAGTCTTCAAACAAGCTATTGGCATGGTGTTGCGTAAAAAGTTCATCAAAGTTTTTAATACCTAAATTAATGAAGCCTTCTTTGGTTAATTGATAGTGAATATCTAAAAAAATGCCTCCTAAATCGAAAATGATATTTTTAATTTGCTGCATCAAACAAAAATAATGGAGGAAATTGAAAAATAGAATTGGATAATATTTTCAAATCTTTATTTTTGCCGCCTTAAAAGTTGAAACAAATTGAATTGTAGTTCTTAATAAATATTTGGTTGAGGTTAACCACTTCAACTTTAGGGCCTATAGCTCAGTTGGTTAGAGCACCTGACTCATAATCAGGGGGTCGCTGGATCATGCCCAGCTGGGCCCACGTTGAAAATCAAGCAGTTATGCAGTAAAACGCATAGCTGCTTTTTTATTTGCAATAAAATAATATCTATTTATTAAATGCGTTGGAAAATAAACCCAGTTGATAAGTCTACCTCTGATAGTTAGAAGCATTTTAATCAACAACACATTAATTCCCTTCCTCCCCAAATTCTATCCGCCTAGTAATATCTTTTAATGAACTTAGGCGCTGTACGGCATACGGTATGGTATCTACGCCACCAACAAACTTTAAGATGTAATTATAAATTGCCACAATATCGCCAGCTAGAAATCCTTCTTGCCAATGCCTGCCTGTGGTAATGAGTAAAGATGCGATAATAACTACAAGTACCATTAATTCCATTGCACCAAAGTTCCAGGCTTCTTTGTCTGATATTTTTATTTGCCACTTACGTAAGTTGGCGTAATGCTGATTAATTTTTTTAGTATTTCTACTCCCAATAATTTCTACTTGATTCTCTAGT
>JAYWCY010000581.1:0-6339 GCA_043780175.1 Chitinophagales bacterium | reverse complement strand
CCCGCTATTAGTAACAAATTTTTGCTCCACTAGGTTACGCTGCAGGTCTTTCGCTGTTATCGGGGCTACATACACAACAATACCATCATTATCAATACGTCTCAGTAGTAAATACACTAGTATGAAAAAAATCACTATTTTTTTATTGTTATTAGCAGTTATGCCATCGGAGTCATTTGCTCAAAATCAGCGCCTTAAATTCAATTTTAATAGCGACTGGAAAGTGAAAGTTGGCGATACCACTGGTGCTGAAAAAATCGACTTTAACGATGCTGCTTGGAAGGCTGTAACCTTACCTTATGCGTGGAACGAAGATGATGCTTTTAAAGTGTCTATCGATGAGTTACGTACAGGTATCGCATGGTACCGTAAACACTTTAAAATTGATGCATCTCAGAAAGGACAAAAAGTTTTTTTAGAGTTCGAAGGTATTCGTCAGGGGGGTGAGTTTTTTTTGAATGGTAAGTCAATTGGTCTTAGCGAAAACGGTATCATGGCTTTTGGCTTTGATATCACTGATGTCGTAAAATTTGATGAAGACAATATCATTTCTGCCAGAATTGATAATGCTTGGAATTACCATGTAAAGGCGACCAACAGCACATTTCAATGGAATGATAAAAATTTTTATGCCAATTATGGTGGTATTAACAAGAACGTCTACTTACATATTACAAACCCAGTTTATCAAACCTTGCCGTTATTCAGTAACCTTGGTACAACTGGTGTTTATGTTTATGCTGACAACTTCAATATTGCACAAAAATCTGCTACAGTACATGTGGTTTCTCAAATAAAAAACGAAAGTCAGCAACCGCAAAATATTGCTTACGAAGTGAATATTCTGGATATGAGTGGCAAGTTGATAAAAACGACTAAAGGCAATGTCGTCAGCATTAACAAAGGAGAAACAAATATCGCTGAAATAACCACTAATATAAATGGGTTAGAGTTTTGGAGTTGGGGTTATGGCTATCTCTATACGGTTCAGTCTATTTTAAAAATTAATAATAAAATAGTTGATATAGTTAATACGAAAACGGGTTTTCGGAAAACTGAATTTAAAAACGGAACGGTGTATTTAAATGATCGTGCTATGCAGGTGCATGGGTATGCCCAACGTACTACCAACGAATGGCCAGCAATTGGCAATGCAGTACCAGCTTGGTTAAGTGATTATAGTAATCATTTAATGGTACAAGGTAATGCAAATTTAGTACGTTGGATGCATGTAACACCTTGGAAACAAGACATAGAAAGCTGTGATAGGGTGGGTTTAATGCAAGCTATGCCAGCTGGAGATTCAGAAGGTGATGTGGATGGTAGAAGGTGGGATCAACGTACCGAAGTAATGCGAGACGCTATTATTTATAACCGCAACAATCCAAGTATTATTTTTTATGAAAGCGGTAATAAAGGTGTTCGAGAAGCGCATATGTTGGCGATGAAAAAAGTACGTGATACTTACGATCCACATGGTGGACGAGCCAGCGGTTCAAGAGAAATGTTGGCAAGTACAACTGCAGAATATGGTGGCGAAATGTTGTATATCAATAAGAGTGCTACAAAACCTGTTTGGCAGATGGAATACAGCCGTGACGAAGGCTTGCGAAAATATTGGGATGCTTATACCCCGCCTTATCATAAAGATGGTGCTGGTCCTTTACACAATGGTCAAGATGCAAGTAGTTATAATAGAAATCAAGATAGCCATGCTATTGAGAATATTGTACGATGGTATGAATATTGGCACGAACGTCCAGGGACTGGAACACGTGTAAATGGTGGTGGCGTGAATATCATTTTCAGCGAAAGTAATACACATCATAGAGGTGCTGAAAATTATAGAAGAAGTGGTGAAGTGGATGCGATGCGGATTATTAAAGATAACTTTTATGCTAATCAAATTATGTGGGATGGTTGGGTAGATATTGAGCACCCTGGCATACATATTATTGGGCATTGGAACTATGAAAAAGGCGTAAAAAAAGATATTTATGTTATCTCGTCTGCTGATAAAGTTGAACTAAAAATTAATGGGAAATCCATGGGCTTTGGTCAGCAGTCAAATCGTTTTTTATACACTTTTAAAAATATTGACTGGCAGCCAGGAACGATTGTAGCAACAGGCTTTGATAACAATAATAAATCTATTTGCTCTAATCAAATTGTAACCGCAGGCGAACCTTTTGCCATTAATCTTAAAGCGATTACAAACCCCAATGGCTTAGTAGCAAATGGTCAAGATTTGGCATTGATAGAATTTGAAGTAGTAGATGCAAAAGGGAACCGTTGCCCTACGGCCTTAAATACAATTCACTTTAATATTAGTGGTAATGGCATTTGGAGAGGTGGTATCGCTCAAGGGCCTGATAATTTTATTTTGTCAAAAGAAATTCCTGTTGAGTGTGGCGTGAATAGGGCATTTATCAGAACAACAACTGTCGCAGGTAATATCAAAATACAAGCAAGTGCACAAGGATTACAAGATGGTAATTTGGGCCTTACGTCATTGCCATTTAAAACAGAAAATGGATTAAGTAACAGCATGCCTAATGATGGGTTGGTTAGTAATTTAGCAAAAGGGCCAACACCTGCAACGCCTTCATTTATTGTATCTAGAAAAGCTTTGGTTATTAGCAAAGTAAAAGCAGGTGCTAATAGTGATAGTGCCTACAAAAGCTATGATGATAATGAAAGTACGGATTGGGTAAATGATGGCAATGCAGCCACTGCTTGGATAGAATACGAACTTGACAAACAAGGTACAATCGGTGAAGTGGCAATGAAATTAAATAATTTTAGAACAAGAGCTTACCCATTAAAAATTTCGGTTGATGGCAAAGTTGTTTTTAACCAAACGACAACTTCCAATTTGGGCTATTTTACGGCTGTATTTACACCAATAAAAGGTACTAAAGTGAAGATAGAGTTGGCTGGTAGGGGTAATGTTAAGCAAGATAGCAGTGTAGAAGTCAATGGTAAAAAATTAGATGATGGAGTTGCGAGAAATGATAGTAATGCGGGAGGCAGATTAAGTATTATTGAAGTAGAGATTTATGAAAAGTTATAAATTTTAATTTTACTATGTACTAAAATTTGTTACAACAATGATAAGAAGTTTCTTAGGCGTATTAGCGGTGCTTATATTTTTCGGTGACACAAATGCGCAAACCAATAAACAGTATTTTCCAGAAAAAAATAACGTTAATAATGGCTTGAAAGTAAGTCTTAATAAGCATTATTCGGTAAATGCGGTTACTGGTACACCTGTATTCATTCTTGCCACAACAGTCTGGAATATCAATGCCTTAACTTATAATGAAATAGACACATTGCTACAAACCATTGCTAGCAATGGTTTTAATACTATCATGTTTGCTATCGATTTTTATCCGCAAGCGGATGAACAAAATATTTATGGCGATAAGCCTTATATCGGAGCTGATAAAACCGATTTGAACCCTGCTTATTTTACCTACTGCGATGCTATCATAAAAAAATGTTCGCAGTATGGGCTTTATGCAATGTTATACACGATGTGGAGTGGTAAAAACACGGGTATTATGAATACTTATACGCCTGGTCAACTGTATATACTAGGCAAAAAAATTGGTACAAAATACCAGTACTTTAAAAATGTAATATTAGTAGCAGGTGGTGAATCTAGTCCACCATATATAGATACAACCAGAGTAAATGCTATGGGTAATGGTTTAAAAGATGGTTGTGGAAATAATAATTTGGTTACCGTTCACCCTTGTTCACCGCATTCAAACTCTGAGTATTATGTCAGTGCCAAATGGTTAGATTTTTACATGTCGCAAGGCAAATCAAATATCGGTGGTGTAACGTATGATTTAACGAAAGCCATTACCAAGGATTATACACTCGCCATTATCAAACCAACTATGGTAGCTGAGCATCGGTACGAATCTGGTATTACGGAAGATCCAATTATTCAAAGACGATCTTTGTATTTATCTGTATTTGCTGGTGGATTTGGTTATGCTTACGGTCATAATGCGCTCTGGCAAATGACGCCGCATACTGCACAACCTTGGATGTTGAAAAGTTGGAAAGCGGGTGTTACAGATTGGAAGCAGGCACTAAATACACCAGCACAACAGCAATTGCATTTTATCAAACAATTACTATTTAATCACCAATACTTAGAACGGATACCAGATCAAAGCTTGTTGCTTTCCAAGCCAATAGATAGTATTAACAATATGGTAAAAGTGATGCGGGACGGGGACATTAGTAAAACGAATGCTACCAATATTTTAGTGTACATCAGTTCACCCCAATCAATTTTAATTAAAACTGATATCATTCAGTCGAAAAAATTGAATGCTTACTGGTTTAATCCTCGAAATGGGTTAAGTGACATTATTTCAAAGGATTTTAAAAATACGGGTAGTTATGAGCCACCAGTAAAAACCGATCATCAAGACTGGGTGCTTGTAATAGATGCTAAAGTTTTTTAAAGAGAGGTTGTTAACCAAATAGAAATAAGCCAGCCGAATGTATCTTCTTCAGCCGGCTGGTAATGTTATTTAAATACCATTACAATACCACCATTTGGTTTTATTGTAATTGGTATCTTTTGATTGGGATATAAATCTTCTCTTGAAAATTCAATTGGGAAATCTGTAGTGTTAGTATCTGTGAATACACCACCTAATTTAAACTTCTTACTAATAAAACTCAAATCTATATCTACCTTATGTTCTGTACTATCAGCATTAATGCCAGCAACATACCAAGTTTTACCAGAACGTCTGGCAACTATATAATATTTACCAGGCAAGCCATCTATGAATCTTACTTCATCCCACACCGAAGGAACTGTTTGCATGAATTGTTTTACGGCTTTGTTCATATGGCTCATACCATCTGGGCCTTCTACATAATGCTGAATACCCGATAGAAAAATAATCGATAATGCCAGCTCAAAAGTGGGGCTAGTAATGCGGTTAATTTTTGGAATTTTAAACAATGAAACCGGCGTGAAATCCATTGGATCAAAAGCGTTGCGCGCAAATGCACTCATTACCATATGCTGTGGTGCTAGATTGGCATCCGCTTGATTAAACGTTATCATCTCATAGCCATATACTGCTTCGGTAGTCATTAAATTGGGGTAAGTTCTATGCCAGCCACGAGGTAAGGTTGCGCCGTGAAAATTGATTAGTAAATGAAATTTGGCGGCATCTTCTAGAATATCTTGATAGTAATTAATCATCGATTGTCCATCGCCACCAAAGAAGTCAATCTTCACACCTTTAATACCCATCGCTTCTAGTTTACTAAACTCACTTACTCGGCTTTCATGGGTTAATAATTTATCTTTCGGCGTATACTTTACTGTGTTCCAACTGCCAGCAGAATTATACCATAATAGTAAACCAACTTTTTTAGATGCAGCATAATCCGACAGCTCTTTTACTTTATCATAACCAATTTTTCTATCCCAATCTGCGTCAATTAAACAATATTCCCAATGCATATCTGCTGCATAGTCGATGTATTTTTTCTGAATATCATACACAATAGAATTGTCTTTTAATAAAATCCAGCTCCATGATGCTTTACCTGGTTTTATAAATGCTGTATCCATTTTTTTTGCTGGAAAAGCAAGGTCAGTGCCTAAAGTAGATTCTACAATGGTTTGTAAATTTCCTACAGTGATAATGCGCCAAGGGGTGTTCCATGGTAATGTTGATTCTGGATTTAATGCACTATCCTTCATGGTTTCTGCGGGTTGCGGAAAGCCAATAGCATATTCGTTATTAGGTGATTGCTGTTGCAAGGCTGTGCCACAATAGTTTCTACCCAAACTTGCTTCAGTAATTAAGAACCAAACATTGTTGTAATGAAACATAGCAGGGTAAACCCAGCCGTTTTTTGAAGGGGAAGGGGTGCCTGTAGCAATATCCATCATATAATGCGCCTCGTAAGATGGATTAGAGTGTTCCCAACCGCTCTGCGCTTCTGTTTTTGGTTGTAGCCAAGCTTTGGTGCTATCTCTAAAATGAAAACTAGTGGCTTCTGAAACTATCTTTTTTATGTCGGTTGAGTGTTCTGGAAATTGATACTTAAATGCAACACCATCGTTAGACACTTGAAAAACAATATTCATTTTTTTGCCACTAACTGTTTTTAAACTAATCAGTTTTTGCGTTGCAATGTAGGTGATGTTACTTTTTTTTGCAGTTAACATATGGTAGCTGTCTCTGACAATGCTATCTTTTGATGCACTTATAAACTGCAAGCCTTTACTAAAATCTTCATCTTCTCTAACAACGCCAAGTTTAGAATCTTCTAGTATTGGTT
>JAYWCY010000580.1:0-7213 GCA_043780175.1 Chitinophagales bacterium | reverse complement strand
GGACTATTTATAGTCGTAGCTTTTTTTACAAGCCCCAAAAAATCAGTACAATAAATTATAACACAATTACGCATCAGCCAAAATCTCAGTGTTAGTTTTTCGTTTTTTCTTCATTTGCTTATAATAAGAGGGCGATAAACCAGTTATTTTTTTAAACTGATTAGACAAATGCGCCACGCTACTATAATTAAGTTGGTACGATATTTCAGTTAAAGTAAGCCTATCGTACAACAATAATTCTTTTACGCGTTCTATTTTGTTGGTTATTATAAATTGCTGAATAGTAATACCTTTTACCTCTGTAAATAAATTAGAAATATAATTATAATCATAATTTACTTTCTCACTGATGTAATCAGAATAATTTATGGCAGGCAATTCATTTGAAAAATGTATCATTTCAACGATTACATTTTTTACCTTTTCAATTAAAATACTTTTTTTATCGTCAAGCAATTCGAGGCCAGTTTTTAGTAGATTTTTTCTTAGCGCCTCATGTTGTTCTGGTGTAATATCTGCTAGTAACTCCACTGCACCTAAATCTACCACTACATGCGGCAACCCCATTTTTTGTAATTCTTCTTCTACCATTGCTTTGCAACGCAGGCTCACCATATATTTTATATATAATTTCATATTTGGCTACGGTTATTTAATTAATTGTTTGCAATATTACACTTCTCTACATCAATTATTTAAAATTATATTACTAAATAAGAGGCTACATAAACGATACTATTTTAGTTTGGATTCTATTTTACAAAGTAAAGTTTAAGGTTTACCAAAATTACAATCACCCTATTTTAATAACCAAATGTATTTTATGCCTAACTGTAATTGTTACACAAATGTTTTAAAAAGTTACACATATTACAGATCAACATTAAAGCAGCGACTTAAATAATTAAACTGCAAACCAAATCTATTTTGTGGCACAGTTTTCTCTCTGCCACATTAATAAGTTTATATTAGTAATATACAACACAGTTACACATTTCATTTTAACACCAATACGCAATTGCATACAGCAACAAAATACAAATGGCTAAAAATAATAGGTAGTATTATTGGTATCATTGTATTGATATGTGTATGCGCAATTGTGTGGTTGCAAACAACCACTGGCAACGAATTTATAAGGAGCAAAGTCGTAAATTATATTACTAATAAAATTGGAACAAAGGTTACCATTAAAAAAATTAGCTTCCGTTTTTCTGGGCGAATTGAATTAGATGATGTGCTGTTTATTGATACACAAAAAGATACTTTGCTAAATGGGCAAATGTTACAAGTAAATATTAGTCTTTTTAAACTCATTTCTGGTAATATAGCTATACAAAATATTACGCTTAAAAAAATTCAGTTACACATCAATCGTAAGGCTAAGGATACTGCTTATAATTTTCAGTATATTATTGATGCATTTGTAAGCAAGAAAAAAGTCACCGCAACCGCCTCAAAATCAACCGTATTATCTATCAATAACATCACTTTAGATACTGTGTCTATCAGTTACGCAGATGATTACAGTCAATTATATAGCAAAGTATTTATTGGTGATTTAGAAAGCAATATCAGGTCAGTCAACTTAGATTCAATGCGTTTTTTAGTGACCAACTTTACACTTAAAAAAAGCACTGTTTTAGTAGATGATAAACGTATTGTCGCCCAAAAAAATATAACGATACCAACTAGAAATACATCTAGCCTTAATTTATTAGTAGCGAATTTTAATATTGAACAATTGAAGGTGAACTATACAAGTGCATCTTCAAAACTTTACTATAACAACCTGATACACACTCTACAGTTACAAAATGCTAACCTAGATTTATTAAAAGAGCAATTCTCAGCAAAAGCAGTCACCATCAACAATTCAGCGTTTTCGCTTACTACAAACGATGCTGGCATTACGCCAAAAGATACTAGTACAACTGTTATAAATGTAGCTTCAAAAAAAGGTTGGTTAATAGATATTGAAACAATTAACTTGAATAAAAACAATGTAGCAATTAACAATAACGCTTACAAGCCTTTAAGTAACCATATAGATTACAACCATCTTACAGTAAACAATTTATCGCTACAATCAGCTTTGCTACATTATAATGGTAATAACTTCAATGCAAATCTTATAAGCGGCTCAGCAATATTGAATACCATTTTACTTCAAAACATTAAAGGACATATCGCATTAAATGAAAAAGAAGCAACTATAAAAAACCTACAATTATTGACTAAAAATTCTTTGATAAAAGCTGATGGCAACATCATTTTTAATAGCAATAAGCAACAAGCATTTATTTCAGAAACAAGCGCAATTGATTTAGCAATCGATACCTCATACTTAGGCGTCAATGATATCTTGTTTTTTATGCCTGTACACACACGCGGCCTTCCTTTTGCACTATATCCTAATCAAAAAATATTGATACAAGCAAAAGCCAATGGTACTTTAAAAAAATTAAATATTACTACACTAGATGTAAAAACGGATGATAATAAGTTAGTGCTAAATGCAAAGGGAAAAGTTGAAAATACATTAGATAGTAAACAGTTGAAATACGATATTGTAGTATATAAATTGTATGCAGATAAAAACATGTTATCGACATCTATGCTCACACAATTGAAAAAAAGCAACATTAATTTACCAAACAATATATTACTAAGTGGTACTGCTACAGGTGGTATTAACAATATCAATACCAAACTAAAACTTAATTCGGCATTTGGTTCAGCAAACATTAATGGTATCGTAAATAATTTTACAGATATAAATAATATAACCTACAACCTAGCGATTACTGGTAACAAACTTCAAACAGGTAAATGGATATACCAAGATAGCTTGTTGGGGTTATTTACTGGTAATGTAACGCTAAAAGGTAGTGGAACTGACTATAAAAAAGCAAATATTCAATCAACAGCAGCGATTAAAAGTTTAGTAGTAAAAGGTTACAGCTATACCAATGTAAATATCAATGCAGCATTAAATAGAGGTACATTTATAACCAAGGGTAATATTAACGATGAGAACTTAGTTACGGCCATCAATTTACAAGGTACACTTGGCAATAAATATCCAACGGTAAAAGGTATTATTGTGGTAGACCAAGTAGACTTACAAAAACTACATTTTTCAAAAGATAGCATCAAAATTCATTCAACAATTTTTTTAGATGCTAAAGACCTTGACCCTAAAACCTTGAACGTAAATTTACTAATTGATAGCAGTATCATTACATACAAGGGTAAGCATTTATTTGCTGATAGTATTTCGATAAAAGGCAATGCAGTAAACGATTCTACCAAGTTATTTGTAGCAGCTCCTTTTGTGCAAGCAAGCCTTATAGGCAAATACGATTATGAACATTTGCCAACAGCAATTAACGCCTTTGTACAACATAATTACTTACACCAAAATACGGATACTTTACAAGTGATAGACCAGCAAATGGTACTTACTGCAACCATTACGCAAGACAGCAGCATAAAGCAAATATTACCTAGTTTAGTAATGGAAAAACCTGCTACTATTTACGCCTCGTTTAACAATGCAAAGCAAGATACCTCTTTAAGTATTTCGGCAAAAATACCTAGCCTTTTGTACAATACTTTTGCTGCAGAAAATATCAACTTAAACGCAAATGGTGTTGATAGCACATTAAAGTTTAAACTAGCTACAGATTATGTAATTACTGGTGGTAAAAAACTATACAGAGCAGGTGTAACAGGTAACCTAGCCAACAAAGCATTAAGCGTTACAGTTAAAACCAACGATGCTAAACAAAAGGAATTTTATGCAATCAGTGCCATTATAGAGGTATTAAATGATGAAACTAAAATCCATTTATCAGATAGCTTACTGTTAAATTATGAGAAATGGAACGTTGCTTCAAACAATACCATTGAAATAAAAAAAGATGGCTATATCATCACCAATTTTGCTATTGACAAAAAGAACCAAACTATATTAATTGCAAATAAAGAAGCGACTACAGCATCCCCAATTGTATTTAAAATAAACAACTTTAATGTAGGCGATGTATTGGCAATTGCTAATCAAGATAGTACCATGGCAAGTGGTATTGTAACAGTTGATGCAACGATAGACCAACCTATTATAGGCTTACCAAAAATAGTTGGTACAGCCAGTATTACAGATTTTGCTTTTCAAAAAGTACCTATTGGCAATGTTGCAGTAAACACAACAATCAATAGCAATCAATTAATTGATATAAAAGGTGGCATTACCGGAGCAAATAATTTAACTATTGATGGTGGCTATAATATTAATGACCAAAGTTTTGCTGTTAGTTCGCAAATTGAGCGGTTAAATATAAAAGCACTTGAAGCTTTTTCTCAGGGGCAAATTACTAGATCAAATGGTAATGTACATGGCAATATTTATGTAAATGGCACTATAAGTGAGCCACGCTGGAAAGGCGAATTAGTATTTGATAGTGTGCAATTAGCAACAGCGATGTTTGGTGCGTTATATAAAATTGACAATCAAAAGCTGGACTTTGAGTATCCAAATATTGGGTTGTATAATTTTACAATTACAGATAGCCTAAACAACCAGCTAGTACTAGATGGAACTGTTAAAAATCAAAGTAATCAAGCATTTGCACTTGACTTAACTGTAAATGCAAAAAACTTCATTGCAGTCAATCAACCACGTACACCAAACGCTTTAATATATGGTCTAGGAATTGTAGATGCAAACATGGCAATTGGCGGTACATCAACGGCGCCAGATGTTTCGGGCAATGTAACGCTTGATAATAAGAGCGATGTTCACTATGTAATGCCTGCAAAAAATAACTATAAAGATGACATGCGGGAGGTGGTAAAATTTATTGCTATTGATACCATAAAATCATTTAACAATAGAAATATTATTTTTACAAGTGCTGCAGATACTGCAGCTAAAATAAACTATACAGGGCTTAAATACAACCTAAACTTAGAGGTAAAAGAAGATGCCAACATCACTGTTGTAATTGATCCATCAAGTGGTGACGAATTAACAATAAAGGGTAAAGCGCAACTAAATGCAGGGGTTGATGAAAATGGCATTATTGGGCTTTCAGGTGTGTATCGATTGAAAGATGGTGCTTACAATTTGTCGTATCAGTTTGTGAAAAAGCGTTTTAATTTAGTAGAAGGTAGCACCATCACTTTTAGTGGCAATCCGATGGAAGCAGTAGCAGATATTACTGCACAATATGAGGTAGAAACTTCGCCAAAAGAATTACTAGGCAATGAAATAACTGATAATAGTTCTGCATTAGGTAGCGGCTATAGCAGTAAAATTCCATTTGATGTAATTCTAAAAATTAAAGGGCCACTGACAAAACCAGAATTAAGTTTTGACATTAAAGTAAAAGACAATGCAGATGGTGTAAATACCACATTAGGTACTACCATTGAAAACAAATTAGCCCAATACCGCAACGATGCTTCTGAAATGAATAAGCAAGTGTTTGCACTTTTAATTATGGGCAGATTTATTGGTGACAGAAGCAGCGATTTTTTTGCAACGAGCAATAGCGGCGGCACAAGTACTACAAATTTAGCAAAACAAAGTGTGAGTAAATTTTTAGCAGAAGCTGTAAACCAAATTGCTTCGGATTTAATTAAAGGTGTCGATATCAATCTTGACCTTAAAAATTATGAAGGCGATGCTGCTACAAATACTGCTTCAAGAACAGATTTAAATGTAGAACTCTCTAAGCAATTACTAAACGATAGGTTGATAGTTACTGTGGGTAAGAGTTTCACCATTGATGGTGATGATCCATTGGCAAAAACACAAGGCAATAGTAACCTACAATTTTTGCCAGATGTTACTACCACTTACAAGCTATCAAAAGATGGCAGATATGCACTAAGGGCTTACCGAAAAAATCAATACGAAGCGATATTAGATGGCTATTTTACAGAAACCGGTGTGGCTTTTACATTAACCGTTAACTATGAAAAATTAAAAGAAATTTTTCAAAAAAGAAAGCCTAATACCACTAAGCAATCTACCAAATGAAGCAAGTAACATCCTACATATTATTACTTGCAGTGATTATCATTTCCGCTTGCAGTGTTGGTAAAAAATTACCAAAAGGCGAAACATTGTATAATGGTAGCATAGTAACTGTTGCAAAAGATAGTGGCTTTAAATTAAGTACCAAAAGCATTCGCAAACAGATGGAGGCAATTACTATTCCCAAGAAGAATAAAATGCTATTTGGTTGGCCTTATAAAGTATGGTTTTGGTATGCCATTGGCGAAACAAAAAAAGAAAAAGGATTTAAACATTGGCTACGGGAAAAATTTGGTGAGCCGCCAGTTTTCGGTAGCTTGGTAAAAACAAAACTGAATACCGAAAACATGAAAGGTTATCTTGAAAATGAGGGGTATTATCGAAGTAAAGCTACTGCTGACACCTTGGTAAAAGGCTATAAATTAACAGCAAGGTATAAAGTAACGGTAGCACATCCTTACATAATAGATAGTATTAATTGGAAGATTGATAGTAGCAAATTACTGATTGATATTTTAGCTGATATTACAAAAAATAGTTTACTAATTAAGGATGCAAGAATTACACTTAATAATATTAAAACCGAACGTAACCGAGTTGATTTACTATTAAAAAATAAGGGATACTACTATTTTAATCCAGACTATATCATTGCTTATGTAGATACGTCTTCCAAAAACTACAAAGCAAATATATACATGAGCTTAAAGCCTGGTACACCAGAAAAAGTAAAGCGCACTTATACTATCAACAATATTGTTGTTTTTCCAAATTATACATTGCTAAACCCTGCACCAGATACATCGTTAGCCAATTTAAAACGCATCGACAGTATTTACATTCGTGATACCGTACATAAGTTTAAACCACTGGTGTTTACAAAAGCCATCACTTACAGACCAGGTAGTACCTATTCGTTAACCGAGCAAAATAAAACACTCAATCGCTTCATAAACCTCGGCGCTTTTAAATTTGTAAAAAACAGATTTGAAGCTGCTACTCATAGTGATACACCCAATAGTTTAAATGTATTTTATTACCTCACACCACAAAAGAAAAAGACCATCAAGGCTGAAATTGGAAGCTTTGGAAAATCGAATTCGTATGTTGGTGGGCAATTTAATATCAACTGGCTTAACCGTAATATTTTTAGCGGTGCAGAGTCGT
>JAYWCY010000579.1:0-7760 GCA_043780175.1 Chitinophagales bacterium | reverse complement strand
ATTCCTATAACGCCTTGTCTATTAGCACTATATGGCATGCCAGTGTTTCTTTCCGGTATCATATTACGGTTTAAACCACTAGTATTTGGCGGTATTGGTTGTTGGGTGTTAAGCATCGTTGCAAGTTTTACAACCAATGTTATTACCGATGCATTTCAACTATTATTTATACCCGCAGCTATGTTAGTTGCATGGATAATTCCGGGTTATTTAATGCGTAAAAAATACTTACAAACCAATTAGTACGATATGAACGAGGAACAACCAATGAACGAACAGGAAAGCTTGCGCCTGATTACAGATATGATTGCAAAAGCTAAGGCAAGCCACTTTCATGAAGATGGTACAAGCGCTATTTTGTGGGGTAGCGTGGTAGGCTTTTGTGGGCTAATGCAATTTGCTGAGAACTATTTTAAATTCAATATTGGCTTTGATGTGTGGATATTAACATTAGTAGCCATCATACCACAAGTATTAATAAGTATTAGAGAAAGTAAGAACCGTGTTGTAAAAACTGATATGCAAGTTGCATTGGATGCAGTTTGGATGGTGTATACGATTAGTATTTTTGCAATAATTGCTTATCTTAATATCGTGCCTAGTACATCTGCGCACTTGTTTGCAAGTGAAGGTATTACGTTATTTCAAAAAGATAAAACAGGTTTACTTAAACCCTACACACCATTTGCATTAAGTGGCAGTTCATTACTGATGATTATTTATGCATTTCCTACGTTGGTTACAGGTTTGGCACGCAATTTTAAGCCAATGATATATGGTGCTTGCGCATGCTATATTTTCTTCATTATTTCCTTATACACATCAAGCACATATGACAATTTATTGTCTGGCTTTGCAGGTATTGGCAACTGGTTAATTCCTGGTTTAATCTTACGCAATCGTTACAAAAAAGGAAAGAGCTGCTAATGTTTAAAGAACTGGATCCAATATTACATTCACAATTGCGCCTGGCAGTAATGAGCTTACTTATTAGTGTAAAGGAGGCTGAATTTACATTCATTAAAGAAAAAACAAATTCAACTGCAGGTAATTTATCAGTACAAATACAAAAATTAAAAGATGTAGGCTATATAGATGTCACAAAGCAATTCGCAAACAATTATCCGCAAACTACTTGCAAAATAACGCCGATAGGTATTACTGCATTTGAAGCTTATGTAAAGGCTTTACAGGAATATCTAGTACCTAAAAATTAATATAGTTTATCATATTAACTTAGACCTAATTACACGGATGAAAAACAAGGAATACTTTTAAATTATTGATAAAAAGTCATAATACATAGTTTTTCAGCTTTTTACAAGTTATAAATAAGCTGGTATAGGCTTTTTCTCGCTGATATACCTCAAAAAATAGGCAAAGTTGCATAGTGATAAAAAAGTACAAGTGTGCGACGCAACGATGTTTAATAGTAAATCTGCTGTTGGTAACCATAAAAAACCTTTAAAATGCTTACTGCGATTGACTTTTGAGAGCATTTTTTTATTACTTTTGCAGCCCGAAATAAAAAAAGTCGGGCCTTTTTATGAACTTTTTCATTAAACAATTAAATGCAGATGCACAGGATAGTGCTGCAGCCCCTGAAGAGGTTGTAGAAGCTACGACTGCAACAACAAACACACCTGTAGAAGAACAATCACCTGCTGTTGAAGCCGTAGCTGCGCCAGTAGAAGAAACGGTTGCCCCTGAAGCAACTGTAGAAGCAGCAACAGAACCAGTTGTAGCTTACCAACCTGTTGCAGAAGTTATTGCGACTGCGCATGATGATTTTGACTGGAGCGTAGACAAACGTAATGTGAGTTTGTACTCTAGCGAAGAAAAATTAAAGTACGATAAAGTGTACGAAAACACTTTTGTACAAATTGCTGATGGTGAGATTATTAATGGTGGCGTTGTGGGTCTTACTAAAACGGATGTGGTTGTAAACATTGGTTTTAAAAGCGATGGTTTGATTTCTTTAAACGAATTCCGTGACTACCCTGGCCTTAAAGTTGGTGACGAAGTGGAAGTAATGGTTGTAGAGAAAGAAGACAAAAACGGTAACCTTACATTAAGCCGTAAGAGTGCTAGAATTTACCGTGCTTGGCAGCGTATTATGGAAGTTCACAAAACTGGCGAAGTTGTTACTGGTTTGGTTACTAGTAAAACTAAAGGTGGTTTGATTGTGGATGTATTTGGTATGGAAACTTTCTTACCAGGTAGCCAAATTGACGTGAAGCCAGTTACTGATTACGATCAGTTTGTAGGTAAAACAATGGAATTTAAAGTTGTGAAAATTAACGAGACCATTAAGAATGCCGTTGTATCTCACAAAGCCTTAATTGAAAGCGATATTGAAGCTCAACGTGTTGAGATCATGAGCAAATTAGAGAAAGGTCAAGTACTAGAAGGTGTAGTGAAAAACATTACAGATTTCGGTGCATTTATGGATCTTGGTGGCCTAGATGGTTTACTATACATTACCGATATTTCATGGGGTAGAATTTCTCACCCAAGTGAGGTATTGAAAATGGATCAGAAACTTCAAGTGGTTGTATTAGACTTTGATGATGACAAAAAACGTATCAGCTTAGGTTTAAAACAATTAACGCCACACCCTTGGGATGTATTACCAGAAGGCTTAGCTGAAGGTAGCATTGTAAAAGGTAAAGTTGTAAATATTGAAGATTATGGTGCTTTCTTAGAAATTCAACCAGGTGTTGAAGGTTTGGTACACGTAAGTGAAATCACTTGGGCTAACACACCTATCAACGCTAAAGAATTCTTTAAATTAAGCGACGAATACGAAGCTAAAGTTGTAACACTTGATAAAGATGCTCGCAAAATGAGCTTGTCTATCAAACAAATGACTGAAGATCCTTGGAGCACTATTGAAAACAAATATGCTGTAGAAAGCAAACACAAAGGTTTAGTGAAAAACATTACTCCTTATGGTGTTTTTGTTGAATTAGAGCCAGGTATTGGTGGTATGATTCACATCAGCGATTTAAGCTGGTTGAAACGCTTTAATCACCCAAGTGATTATGTGAAAGTTGGTGAACACATCGACATCATTATCATGGGTATTGATAAAGACAATCGTAAATTACAATTAGGTCACAAACAATTAGAAGAAGATCCTTGGAATTCTTTAGAAGATACATTTGCAATCGGTTCTACACACGAAGGCACTGTAACTCGTAAAGATGATAAAGGCGCTTTGGTACAATTGCCTTACGGTTTAGAAGGTTTTGCACCAGCTCGTCACCTTGCAAAAGAAGACGGTAAAACTGTAGTTGCAGAAGAAACTTTACCATTTGTGGTAATTGAATTTGATCGTAACGAAAAACGCATCTTGTTAAGTCATAGCCGCGTTTGGGAACAAGTTCAAGCTGATGAAAAAGAAGCTGTGAAGAAAGAAGCAAGAGCTGAAGCTGAAGTAACCAAAAAAGCTGTAAAAGCTGTTCAAGCTAAAGTTGAAAAAACAACTTTAGGTGATATTGGTGCATTAGCTGAATTACGTGCGAAATTAGAAGGTGGCGAAGAAGCTGCTAAATAATTAGTAACAAACTAGCTTTAAATACAAATTGGCCATCTCATGCAAGTGAGGTGGCTTTTTTGTTTTTGGGGTTGAGAGCAACACGGATAATAAATTGCAAGTATATTTACCAATTAAATAAATCCGTTCTTATCTGTAAAAATCAGCGTTATCAGTGTTCCTATAAATACCTTTGCACAATGACAGTATTAGCAGATATTAAGCAACCCGTTATTTTGTTTGATGGGGTTTGTAATTTGTGTAATGGTGCAGTGCAATATGTTATAAAACACGATGCTGATAAACAGTTTCTGCTTGCGTCTTTACAAAGTCAATTTGGGCAGCAAGTGCTTAATGAATATCATTTATCTAACACCACTTTCAATTCATTCATACTGCTTAAAAACGGTAAAATCTATCAAAAGTCTACTGCCGCATTGCTAGTGGCTAAGCAATTAAAAGGCGTTATTAATTTGCTGTATTTATGCAGAGTAATACCAGCTTTTATACGAGATGGTGTGTATAATATTATTGCAAAAAATAGGTACAAATGGTTTGGTAAGCAAGATGCTTGTTGGTTGCCAACACCTGAATTGATGGGCAGATTTTTGGATTAATTTACAAAAGCCATCCAGTATCACATTCACAACTACTATATTCACATTTAGCATTATTCAGCAACATTACCTATGATAGTTTTAAAGAAAAATACGATCATGCCCAAAACTTTTTCACTATCACTATTAGCCGTAATGCTTTGCAGTATGGCTTTTGCACAAAACCCAACTACAAAATCCAAATTATTTGACAAGCTTACACCCGAGCAGCGAGCAAAGGATAGTTTACAATTTTTAAAAAGGAAAGTTGATTACCCAGCAGTTTTTTTAGATAAACGATTACCGCAGCGATTATTAGATGGCAACTATTACGTAAAAGGCTATTCAGCTTTCGGTATCAAAATAACAGAGAACCACATTGTAGATTCTGTGTATCACAACTTTCATGAAGGCACAATGGGTTCGGGTATACCACCATATAGCAGCATTCAAGTAACAGATGAAAAAATTTCAATTGATATTTTAAATCCTTTATTTCTAGGTGGTTTAATGTCAGATTCTGCATCCATAATTTCAATTGATAATTCTAAAATGAAAGATGGTATAATTGATAATAAACCATTCAGCGAAAAAACTTTAATGGGCATAATGGGTAAGAAAAATGACTATTTCTTAGATACTATTGGCTTACGTAACTTCAAAGGCGATTCAATTGAATTGAGGATTTCGATAAATGGTAAGCTATTATTTGATTGGACTAAACTTGATCATTTTGCTAAAAATATTTTTAAAAGTTCTGCCAAGTGGCCAAAACCACCAGCTGGTAATTACGCTTTGTGGGGCCTGCAATACTTTTACGGCTATCATATTTGCGAACAAAACATTAAAATAAATGACCAACTTCTAATAGAAATAAAAGATGATAAAACAGGTTGGATGTTGGATCGTTTCAACTTTACAAGGGTGGCTGCAACACCAACCTTAGCAAGCATTTCAGCTACGGATGATAAGAACAAACCGTTGCCAATAAGTAGGCTGACGGGAGCATCGAATGAAAAAAAAAAATTACGCTAAACCCTAGTGCTGAAAAACTGGTGATAAGGTTTAAAGATTCGGCAACTATTGATTATTCCAACGTTGATTATCTCTTTAAAAAAACGACATCTCAAGATTCATTCTGGCAGGCTATCCCAAAAGGAGAGCCTGCTTTGCATTTATCAGTTGAAGCAAATAATACCTATGATTTATTTTTACGGTATAAATTTCAAACTGAAAACCTGAATCATTATACAATCACAGTGCAACCGCATTGGTGGCAAAGTGGTAAGTTTTATTTACTGTTGGGGCTACTTACGTTTATATCATTACCGTTACTGATTTTCTATTTCGTGAAAAAAGAAACCAAGAAAAAATTATTAAAAAAAGAAAATGAAACACGACAAGCTAAACTGGAATTGAAAGCTATTTACGCACAACTAAACCCTCATTTTGTTTTTAATGCGCTAAATTCTATTCAAGGGTTGATGAACAAAAGCCAAATTAGTGAAGCCAATTTTTACCTCACAGAATTTAGCAGTTTACTACGAGAATCTTTAAAAAATAGCGATAAGGAAATGATTCCGTTATCAGCTGAAATCAAACTATTAGAAACCTACATTAAACTTGAAAAACTAAGGTTTCGTTTTAATTATACGTTTTCAATTGATAATAGTTTAAACACTAATGACATTGAAGTGCCAGCATTATTGTTACAGCCAATTATTGAAAATGCCATTAAACATGGCGTTGCCCACATGCACGAGAATGGTTACATTAATATAAATTTTTATAGTAATGTTAAGCATTTGCTTGTAGATATAATTGATAATGGTAATGGCTTTAATATTGACCACCCAAGTACAGGATTTGGTGTAAAATTGACCAAAGAACGCATACAATTAATGAACAAATCTTTTAAAGACGAACCGATACAATTAATCTTTACAAGTATTGCCAATAAAGGAACAACGGTACACTTAATTTTTGAAAATTGGTTATAATATGATAATAAAATCAGTGATAATTGATGATGAACAAAACAATATTGACAACCTTAGTATTCTGTTGCAACAACACTGCCCACAGGTTGGCATTGCCGCCACAGCTATGAACGCTAACGATGGGGAAAACGCTATTTTAAAACACCAACCAGACCTTGTGTTTTTGGATATTCAAATGCCTGAAAAGAATGGGTTTGAATTACTGAAAAACCTACCAAATTATCCTTTTGAAATTATTTTTGTTACAGCTTTCGATCAGTATGGAATTCAGGCTGTAAAGTTCGCTGCCATTGATTATTTGCTAAAACCAATTAACATCGATGAACTAAAAACTGCCGTACAAAAAGCCGTTGTAAAAAGTTCACAAAAAAAGCAAAATTTACAGTTAGAAAACTTGATAGAATTGTTACAGCAAAAGCAAAATAAACAGTTTCACCGCATTGCTTTGCAAAGCACAAAGGAGACTAGATTTATTGAGCCAGAACATATTATCCGTTGCGAATCGTATAATAATTATACCACATTTTACCTCAATAATCAAGAGAAAATTATCGTCTCAAAACCAATTTATGAATATGAGAGTTTATTACAGGATTATGGTTTTATACGCTGTCACCAAAGCCACCTTATTAACAAGAAATATATTAAGAGTTTACTAAAAAATGATGGCGGTTTTTTGTTATTGGAAGATGGCAATCAAATTCCTATTTCGAGGCAGAAAAAGGAACAAGTGAAAGACTGGTTAAAATGAAAAAGTTTTCTTTAACAATTTAGATTTCAACTTACCTGTTTTACTTTCTTGTGAAATGTATTTCTTTCCATCAAAGTAAAAGCAAACAACTTCTTTGGTAAAAGGATCTATTACAAAATATTCTTTTACACCAAATTTTTCGTACACAACTTTTTTAGTCTCTAAATCATACTTTTTATCTTGTGACAAAACTTCAATTACTAAGTCTGGCACACCTTTTACTTTATCATTATTTATAATACCCATATTGGCGTTACTAATAAATAGAATATCTGACTGTAAGGCATTATTACCATCAAAGTACACATCAACTGGTGCTACCAAACACAAGCCAATTTGATTGGTTTTAACGAACATATTAATATTGGTAAATAATTCACCAATAACAATTTGATGTTGAAGTGATGGTGCTGGAGACATATAAATAGTGTTATTAATCACTTCAGCCAATGTACCTTGTGGCAGCATCTCAAATACTTCCATTGCTGTGCGTGGTGGCAATTGGTGTGTTGTATTTTTTACCAAATTCATAGCACTAAATTAAAGAATAATTATTGAAATCTCAACATCTTAAAATGACGAAAATTATTCCAATCACACATAAAAAAGCCAATCCTTTTACAGATTGGCCTAATTATTATTCAACTTCACAACTCTTTTAAGCCTTCATCAACTGAACACTTCTATTAATAAAGTTGGTTAATTCTGCCCCTTTCAATAACCCTTGAGATAATAAAGCTAAGTCAGCTAAATTTCTAATTTGCTTACCTTGTTTATCTACATCTGGCTCGTGCAACAACGCTGTATATATTGGGTGATTACCATTTACGGTTAGCGTCACTTCATCGGGCATTTGAGCGTAAAACGCAGTCATA
>JAYWCY010000578.1:0-3249 GCA_043780175.1 Chitinophagales bacterium | reverse complement strand
AATGTTTAGTAATAGTGACTAAATGAGTTTTTGCGATTCAAAGCATGGATAAGATTCATTGACAAATTGCAAAGCATAAACAGAACCGCCCTCAAAATTTTGAGGGCGGTTCTGTTTTCACTATCAGTGAGTTAAATCTATTTCAAATCTTCACTACCAAAACCCAAAGGCAATAACAAAGAAGCTTTAGCTATAATAAATACTTTACCTTCTAAACCGCTTAGTATTAAGCGTATGGGTTGTTTAACACGGGTTTCAAATTCGGCCAATGTTTGCCTGCAAATACCACATGGAGAAGCAGGCTGATTACTGCTTCCATTTTTATTATCGTAAGTAATAGCCATTGTATCTATGGGCATATTGGGATATAGTGTAGATGCCACAGATAGCAAAGTTCTTTCAGAACAGATACCTACAGGGTAGCTTGCATTTTCTTGATTAGTGCCACACACCACTTTACCATTAGCGAGCATAGCTGCTGCACCCACATGAAACTGCGAGTAAGGTGCATAGGCATCTTTAGTCACGTCTTTTGCCTGTTGTAGTAAAGCTGCATCGGCAGGTGTAAGATCATTAATAGAATCGTAAACCTCGTACTCAAAACTTGATGTCATAATTAACCCTGATTAAAATGATTGCCACTGTAACTCTATGCCCCATTACCTATAAACTATTAGCAATATAACTACTTGATAAACTTAAAAATACGGCTAAAACGTGGCCCATTTTCCCAACTAAACCAAATAAATGATGCTTTACCAACAACATGTGTTTCTGGTACAAAACCCCAGTAGCGGCTATCTTGGCTTCTATGTCTGTTGTCGCCCATCATCCAATAATAGTTATATTTAAAAGTATAACTGGTAGTTTCTTTACCGTTAATGATGTATTTTCCATTCGCTATTTCTAATGTGTTGCCTTCGTAGTTTTCGATAGCACGCTTGTAAAGATTGATATTACTTGGTTGCAACGTAATACTAGCACCTTTTTTAGGAATCCACAATGGTCCAAAATTGTCAGTTGTCCAATGGTGTAGTGTATCGTAAGGGTAGGTTTGTTGGTTTACAGCTTCTCTTACAATATTTTTAACATAAGGCAGCTTTTTCACTTTCTCAGCATCTTCTGCTCGCATATTTAATATGTAAGTAGAGTCGCTTAGTTTAGAAAACTCAAGATTATCATCTTCTTTAACCCAAAGGTTTAGTTCTTTTTTAAGATATTCTTCAGTAAATCCGGTACCATTTGTTGTTACAATATAATCCGTTTGTGCATCTTTATATGGTTGAGATGCGGTACCATCTACATACAATAGACCATCTTTAATATCAATAGTTTCGCCAGAAATAGCTACACAGCGTTTAATGTAATTATCGGTTTTATCCATTGGATGCACTAATATTTCATGCTCTGCTAACAATGCCTCACGATTACCGTTGTAGGTTTGGCGTAATACATCGTAATATGGCACTAATGAACCATATCCAATTTCGTTAATAATCGTATCGCCTGCAGGAAAATTAAATACTACCACATCATTACGTTTTACAGGTGTATAACCTGGCAATCGGTCGTACTTTAACTGAATCCATTTCAGGTAAGAAGGGGATGTTTGAGAGAATGGTAAAAAATTATGTACAAATGGAAAAGCCAATGGTGTTTGAGGAATGCGTGGACCGTAAGCCACTTTGTTTACAAACAAAAAGTCGTTAATACGCAAGGTTTTCTCCATACTACCTGTTGGTATCACATAGGCTTCAAACACAAATGTGCGAATAATAGTAGCTGCAACAATTGCAAATACACCCGCATCAATCCACTCACGTTCTGCTGGTTTTCGGTATAGTTTTAAAATGTCTTTACCACCCCATTTTTCTTTATCAGAAAAACCTAAATAAGGAAAATAGATAAATGGCAAGAACACGGTTAACGCATGGTGCAATACACTAAAGCGTTTAAAATGCATTACCCAAATAATGGTAATCCAAATAGTGATAAACTGGCCAGCAATAGGAATTAATTGTAACCAAAACCATGCTTTCTTTATCTCACATTTTTCTACAATTAACCAAGTATTGTAAAATGGTACTAAAGCCTTCCAAGGTTCAATACCTGCTTTTTTAAACATGCCATACATACCAACATGCCAACCAATAGTGCCTACAATAAATAAAATTATGCCCATGAGTAGTTTTTAAGTGTCACAAAAATAAAGGTATCAAGCAGCAATCATGTGCTTTTAATTTGTTAAGAAATGAGTTGCTTCACAGAAAGAAGGGTTTCACACAAAGAACACTAAGAATACAAAGTACACAAAGGTTTTGTATTATAACCCATTAAGATCTATGTATTAGATTAGTCTTAGTGTACGTTGTCTCCTTTGTTCCTTCGTGTGAAAATTTTATAGTTGCTTTACGTGATATTTAAACTAACACCAAACTTCTCACCTACTTGCTTTAAATCATCCACCACTGATTGCAATAAAGGAATACCACCAGTCATTCTTATCGCTGTCATTTCTCGTTCAGGATCACCAGGAATTAAAACTTTTTCATAACCAGGTGCTGGTTTGGCGTTTCTAAATCTACCAATCCAATGATCCATGTGACTTTTAAATTCATCGGCTGGTCTAAACGCATCTACACGCATGGCACCAAAAAAATGCCCTAAACCTTGACCAGGTTGATTTTCTGGCATAGCTATGTAGGCAGGAAAAGGTGGCGCCCAAGGACCATAACTTGCCCCACTTAGCACCGCAGAAAAAATATCCACAATACTACCTAGCGCATACCCTTTATGGCTGCCATGCTCTCTATCGCTACCTAATGGCAACAAAGCACCTTGCTTTTTTAAAATATTGGCATCATTAGTCGTATTACCGTCCTTGTCTTGAACCCAACCATCTGGGGTATCAGCATTTTTGCGTTGCAAAATTTCTAGCTTACCGTTGGCCGCTGTTGTAGTTGCAAAGTCCGCTACAAAAGCTGGTTGCTCATTGGCTGGTATTGCCACCGCAATAGGATTTGTACCCAACATTTTTTCAATGCTAAACGTGGGCGCAACCAAAGCACTTGCATTAGTCATAGCCATGCCAATCATATCGTGTTGCAAAGCCATCATAGCATGATAACCAGCAATACCAAAGTGATTGCTATTTTTTACACTTACCCAACCCGTACCTACATTTTTAGCTTTATCAATAGCTACTTGCATGGCATAAGGCGCAACCACCAAACCTAAGCCAGCATCGCC
>JAYWCY010000577.1:0-2625 GCA_043780175.1 Chitinophagales bacterium | reverse complement strand
ATGGGGCATTTAAACTAGCTGTAGATACACAAAACGCCATCATGCCATCTATCATTTTTGGTACAAGAGAAGCCATGCCAATTCACAAACCGTTTTACTTATTGCCAACAAAATTAGAAATCCATTTCTTACCACCAATTGAGGCTGGTACAGATGCAGATGCTTTGAAGAAACAAGTATTTGAAACTATGTGGAATTATTATGAAAGTAGGGCTTAGAAATTAACCACAGAGTTAAATGAGTTATTACACAGAGTTTATTGAGTTTTTAGATGGTAAAGAATTAGCAAATAATATGAAATCAATAACTATTAAAAAAACTTGTTATGTACTTATCTTATTAACAACATTCCTACTTGCTCTTAACATTATTGATATAATTTTAGTTTTTAAAACTAAAACAGAGGTTGCACTATTGGATTTTTTTCCATATACTTTAAGATTAATTGTAGCATTTACTTGTCCAATATTATTATTTATATCGTATACTCTTTTTATTATAAGCAGTAGTGTAAAAATGAAGTTCGATTTCCAAGTGAAGATTTTATTCTTTATTAATTTTGTTTCAATACTGTCAGTTATCCTTTTTTTCTGCTTGTAAAACTACATTCGTAGTAGTGCCCTAAAACTACATCTTAGGTACATGCAATAAGTACTTTTCTTTAAAATATTCTTCAGCAAAAATATCATAGATAGGTAGCATTTTGGGCCTCGTTAAGCTATCAGAAATTTCCTGATGTAAATCACCACCTTTTAGGCAAATTAAACCATTAGGTAATTCACAAGTATTGCCTTTACGTACCAATGGGCTTGCCCATTGCCACAATTCTTTTAAAGGTGCAACTGCCCTTGTTACTGCAAAATGAAATTTACGCCCTTTAATTTCTTCTGCCCTAATATGTTGTGTAGTAATATTTTTAATACCAGCAACCTCACAAACAGCCTCTACTACTTTTAGTTTTTTGCCAATACTATCTACCAAATGAAACTTTACTTCTGGATAAAAAATGGCCAATGGCACACCAGGAAAACCGCCACCACAACCAATGTCTATAATTTCCATACCTTCTTTAAAATCTGCCACAGCAGCTATGGTAAGGCTATGCAGTACATGGTGCAGATAAATGCTATCAATATCTTTACGAGATACTACATTAATTTTCTCATTCCATTCTTTATACAAATCGCCCAAGGCTTCAAACTGCTGTAATTGGTGCGGTGTAAAATCTGCGAAGTATTTTAAAATAGTTTCCATAAAGTAACCGTTGATTAATAATGATTGTAATGATAGACTGTGATTTTATGTTTCAAATTTGCATCACAATCATAGCAAATCAGAAATCATTGTTAATCAGCGGTTAATTTAATTCCACTTTTGTTTTGGCTTTTTCCACAAAGCTGGCACTGTAATTAAAAAGTAAAAGAACATCCAAATGTCAAACAAAATAAAAAATGGCCAGAGGTCTTGCTCATTCAATTTCTTCATCGTTTTATTTAAAATAATGGCCTGAATAATTAAACGCAACCCCAATACTATTAAGGCTATCCACCAAATATATAATGCTGCACTTGCTGCAAATAGTGGATAAAACAATACCAATGATAATGAATATGACCCTAGTAAAAATTTATGAATTGGCTTATAATATTTAGATGTAGTATAATGGCGATATTTTTGACGCATCCAATCGTTCCAAGTTTTTTTAGCTTCACTAAGTGTATGCGAATCGGGCTCTATCATAATGGCTGTATTGTGCTTTGTAGCCACTTTGTTGATAAATAAATCGTCATCACCACTTGGTATCATATTCATTGACGAGAAGCCTTTATTGCGCATAAACACTTCCCGTTTATAACTTAAATTTCTACCTACACCCATATATGGTATGCCAGCTAATGCATAGGAAAAATATTGCAACGCACTATGAAAGGTTTCAAAACGAATGAGCTTATTTAACAAGCCCGGCTTTTTATGATAGGCACCATAACCTAGTACCACTTCAGTTTCATCTTGATACGCTTGCTGAACATGGTCAACCCAAAACTCAGAAGCCGGTACACAATCTGCATCCGTTAAAATCAAGGTTTCGTATTTGGCACTTTTAATACCCATTGATAAAGGAAACTTTTTACCCATAATCAATTTCGCTTCTTGCGTCAATTCTATATTTACTAAGTTTTTAAATGACTTTTTGTATTCATCTATTACATACTTGGTTTCATCAGTTGAGTTGTCGTTTACGACAATAATTTCGTGGGTGGTTTTATAGTCTTGCACCAAAATACCAGGTAAGTTTTTTGCCAAATTATCTGCTTCGTCTCTAGCACAAATAATTACCGAAACAGGTTGGGAAATACTAGCAGTTTTCAAAGGTGCTTTGTATACTGCCAAGCGTCTAAAAAAGAACAAATAGTAAAATATTTGAATAATAGTTATTACACAAAAAGCAATAAAAACAATCAGTCCTATTAAAGAAAGGTTCAAACTCATGCTGCAAATGTAACATATCGTACAAGGCATAACCATTTGTATGTGTGTATGTGGAAAAAGAGACGTTAGCGAGACTGGTTGAAGGTTTCTAGTTACCTGTTACTTGAATCTTGAACACTTAAGTTTTTACATCCT
>JAYWCY010000576.1:0-3946 GCA_043780175.1 Chitinophagales bacterium | reverse complement strand
TAGAACGGCACCGTAAGCATTTAATAAGCCACCAGCTTTGCAAAGATTACTTAATAAAACTTCTTCTTTAAGACCGTCTTTATTGGGTTTTAATGTTTTTACGCCATTGCCAAGGCTAGTAGCGCTTGTATTAATGGCTTGCTTTATTTGTTCAGCAGTAAGCTTAGGAAAATAAGAACGTAATAAACCCGCTAAACCCGCCACCACAGGGCTTGCCATGCTTGTGCCATCTTCAAAACCATAACTATTGCCACCTGGTAATGTGCTGTAAATTTGGCTGCCTGGTGCAAACACATCCACACCATTTTTGCCATAATTACTAAAATAAGATGTATAACTTTTGCTAATTTGTGGATCGCTACTTGCACCTACAGTAATGACATTTTTGGCTATAGTACCATCTAAATAAGTGGTGGAAGGAAAGTTGTTGGTGCTGTCAATGTTTTTAGAATCGTTACCTGCCGCATGAACAATTAATACATCTTTTAAAGCTGCATATTTAATAGCATCATCTACCCATTTTTTATCTGGCGAAAAGCTTTTGCCAAAACTCATATTAATCACTTTGGCACCATTATCTACTGCATAGCGAATGGCCAATGCAATATCTTTATCGTATTCATCGCCATCAGGAACGGCTCTGATCATCATTATTTTTACATTGTCAGCAATACCATCTATACCAATACCATTGTTTCTACTGGCACCAATAATGCCACTTACATGTGTACCGTGCATACTACCTTTACCCATGACATCACTATTGCCATAAAATTTATCGTTAATATCGGTAGGGTTATCTTTTATAATTTCAGCGCGCATATCTACTGGTGGCTTGGCTTTTGCTTCAGCATCGTCTTGCATTTTATCTACCTCTTCATTAATCATTGAAACAACAGTTGTGTTTTTGGCATCACTACCTAAACCAATCATTTTCATCAAATTTAAG
The DNA here is from genome assembly GCA_043780175.1 of Chitinophagales bacterium. Taxonomy (GTDB): domain Bacteria; phylum Bacteroidota; class Bacteroidia; order Chitinophagales; family Chitinophagaceae; genus Parasediminibacterium. The sequence continues at coordinate 2,997 of JAYWCY010000576.1, read as the reverse complement.
AATTTCGTCTTTGCCATTTTACCTTCCATAGTTGACATGGGCATTTGCTCTAAATCAACCGACGTGTATTCATTTTTACCACCTTCATTTCTTATAATAGAATCTAGTGCAATCAGTGTGCTACGAACCCTTTGCATCATTGGCAGTTGTGCATTTGCTTCTGAATTTGGCTCTATTTCACTAGCAGCTTGCTGCCACATATTGTAGCGGTATTTTTCGTCGGCTGATAACGTTTTTTCATCTATCTTCTTTCCTTCATAAATAGATTTGTACATATGATACACCCTTGCTTTTTCAGAAGAGGCTTTCTCTAAGTTTCTACCGTCTTTGCCCCCTAAAAAATTCCAGCCATAGTAATCATCCACATAGCCATTGCCATCGTCATCAATACCATTATTAGGAATTTCTTTCAAATTATGCCAAAGCACAGCTTTTAAATCTTCGTGCGTGGTATCTACACCTGAGTCAATAACGGCCACAATTATTGGTGTACTTTTTTTGTTCTTTAATAGTTGATAGGCTTGGTTTAGGCTAATGCCAGCATAACCATCGGTTAGTTTATCTTTTAAATACCAAGCTTTGATTGAGTCTTTGTTTATAGGAAATAACATATCCTGTGCAGATGCCAAAAAAGACGTAACAAAGAAGCCTAAAACCAATAAGTATCTCATGTTTCAATAATTGTAGCTGCAAATATGCTTAAAAGCTGGTTTGTAAACTTTGTGTTACCTTTTTTTAATAAAAATTTGGGATTAATGGCAAGTGAACTCACTTGTATAGATTTTTTCTTGGGTTGATTCTGGTGTCGTAAAGATTAAGAATAATGACTTTTTTACCACTTATTTTATAATAAAGTTTGTTATGTTTTGATAATAATATGCCCCTAACACCTTCTGTTTTCTCAGATGGCTTACCTATGTATGGTTGCTTACTTAGGGTTGCGACTTTGGCTCTTAATTTTAAAAGAAAATCTGTGGCAATCTTTTGTCCCCATTCATTTTCTAGGTAGGTTACTAGTTTCGTTAGCTTATTGGCAAATCTTTTCTTATAAACTATTTCGTAAGCCATTTAGCCATCATTTTATCAAATTCTACTTGAGATATTACTTCAAAATCATCAGGCTCTTTTGCCATGTTTATTAATTCATTGCGGTCTTCATCTGCTAGTTCATCAATTAAATCAGAGCTTCCAAACTCTGTAATATTATCAATATCGGATTTTACAATTTTTAATAAATTAACGTCATGCGTTGCATTTATTTTGTCAATAATTTCTTGTTTTAAACTAGAAGTCATAATTAATAGTTTTACCAAATTTACAATTTTAATACACCGCTAACTCACCAAGCCAACACTAATTTCCACATCCAGATTATTCATTAAAAAGTCGGCCATTTCTTCGTTCATCAGAAACCCTTTTTCGCTAGTGTACATACTTATTTTTAAGTTTTCTCTTGGCTCTATCATGTTAAAACGCAACGAAGATTTACCTGGATTGCTTTTTACATTGTTACTTACAAAGTCTACAAACTCGCCAGAAACTGATGCAGGGTGTATATTGATATCAATGCTTTTGGTGAGGTTCTGTTTGGCAGTTTCTAATAAGTTAATACTGCTGACTTTAAATTCAAATGTGTCGCCTTTCCACGAAGCTTTAAAGAAGCCATTTATCAATACATTTTTACCTTTATCTAGATAGTTTTGAAATTTTATATAATCATCTGCCCACAATGCCAATTCTGTTTTACCACTAAAATCTTCAATGGTTAAAATGCCAAAATTTCTACCTGTTTTTGTGGTACGATGTTGCGCATCTATTACCAAGCCTGCAATTCTAAATTGCTTGCCAGCATTAGATTGTGCAAGGGTATTGCTTTCTTTAAATTCGTTAAAATCGCTGAGTTGCATAATGCCATAATACTTCATTTCAAACTTAAAATGATCTAAGGGATGGCCGCTCATAAACATACCTGTTACATCTTTTTCATAACCCAATTTCTCCGTCAAGCTCCAAGGCTCGCAAGGCGCAATTTTCGGTGTAGGGATATTCATTTCAGATGGTAAATCACCAAACAATGTATTGGTAGTGCCAGTCGCTAAACTTTGTGTAACTTGACCAAAGCCAATCATTTTTTCTAAACCACTAATTCTTTCACCGTCTGGTATATTAAAATATTGTGCCCTGTGAAACTGTGTAAAACAATCGAAACCGCCACTATAAGCAATGCTTTCTAGCGATTTTTTATTGACGTTTCTAGAAACCGAACGCTTAATAAAATCAAAAATATCTAAGTAAGCACCGTTCTGTTTTCGTTCGGCAATAATGCTATCCACAGCGTTATCACCAGCACCTTTTAAGCCACCCAAGCCAAACCTAATTTCGCCACGGCTATTTACTGCAAAGCCTTTCAACGATTCGTTTACATCTGGCCCAAGCACCTTAATACCCATACGTTTACATTCTTCCATGAAAAAAGTAATCTTATCTATACTACCTGCATGGTTTAATACTGCAGCCATATATTCGCTAGGATAATGCGCTTTTAAATAAGCCGTTTGATACGCCACAAACGCATAGCATGTTGAGTGCGATTTATTGAAAGCATATTGTGCAAATGCCTCCCAGTCTGTCCATATTTTATTAAGCTTCTCTTCAGGATGGCCTTTGGCGGTAGCACCACTTATAAACTGCGCCTTCATTTTATTGAGCACCGCAATTTGCTTTTTACCCATCGCTTTACGCAATACATCGGCATCACCTTTAGAGAAACCAGCCAACTTTTGCGATAGTAACATCACCTGTTCTTGATACACTGTAATACCATAAGTTTCTTGCAAGTATTCCTCCATATCAGGTACATCGTAAGTAATGTCTTGCCTGCCATGTTTACGTTCAATAAAGTCTGGTATGTAAGCGATAGGGCCTGGGCGGTACAAGGCATTCATGGCAATTAAATCTCCAAACTGATCGGGCTTTAATTCACGTAAATACTTTTGC
>JAYWCY010000575.1:0-4488 GCA_043780175.1 Chitinophagales bacterium | reverse complement strand
TCTTGGTATTGCAGCCATATTTACTGGCACAAAAGTTTTTTTCTTTCTATCGCTGTTATAGTGTATGGCTTTTGCAACGACCTCTTTACCTGTACCAGTTTCGCCAGTGATGGAAACGTTGATATTGGTTTTAGAGGCTTTTTCCATCATTTTAAAAATACTTTTAAGTGCATCGCTTTGGCCAATTAGTGTTTTTTCAAACGAAAACTTTTGTCCTAATTCTTCTTTTAGCTGTGCCACTTCTTTTTTAAGAGATTGATTTTCTCTTATATGAATAATGCTTTTCCAAAGTAAATCTTTAGTGTTTTCATCTTTTACCAAATAATCGCTTACACCCATTTTTAATAGGTTTACCGCCACAGTAATATCTTCTTGCGAGCTGATAACAATAACAGGTATTTGCTTATCTACATCTCTAATTTTTTGATACAATTTATCGCCCGACATGTCAGGCAGTGAAATGTCAATTGTTATTAAATCTGGTTGTAGATGCAGCTTATTTAGACAATCTTTGGCAGTTTCAAAAAGTGATATTTTATAGTCGGGATTAAGACTGATATGGTATTGCAACAATTCGCCATACCACTTGTCATCCTCAACCATAAAAATAGTATAAGCACTCATAGGTCAGCACATTAATGATGTAGTATTTACTACTTTGATAAAAATGATTTATATAAAAATCCAAATTATGGATTTATCTTCCAAAATGAGGATTATTTATGCAAATGCAAAAAATATTTTATTGATAATCACATAGTTAAGTTTTGGCATTGCGTTTGAAAATTAATATAGGAATCCAATACGAGATATAGACTAGTATTATCATAAAAAAATGTGCTTTAATCTTAAAAGAAGCCGTGGATCGAAGTGTTATATTTTATTTTAAAAATAACAAATTTTTAACCCTAATCCTTTAAAAGTTATTTCATAATTGTTACTTATTGGCTCAATAAAGCCATTTGATAATTATAAAAATGACGTAGATACAATTTCAGTCCTAACAAAAAAATAGTAATACCCCTAAAAACAATCCCCGTTGTTTACGAACGACAACCATCTGCCTTGGCGGATGGTTTTTTATCTCCCAAGTCTAAGGTTTTAAGTTAAGCTTCTCAAAATATTTATGCAATTTCACTTTGCGATAAGTAGCAAATCAATACGGATACTTATTTTTGAAGGCATAATAAAATTTCTATAATATGATACAAAATCACGAAATTGATTACCGAATTTTAGGTGAAGAAATGCAATACGTAGAAGTAGAATTAGATCCCAATGAAACTGCTGTTGCTGAACCCGGTGCGTTTATGATGATGGAAGATGGTATACAAATGCAAACCATTTTTGGGGATGGTAGCAATCAGCAAGGCAGCGGTTTATTGGGTAAATTATTTAGTGCTGGTAAACGGATGTTAGTGGGCGAAAATCTATTCATGACGGCTTTTACCAATGTGTCAATTGCTAAAAGGCATGTAAGTTTTGCATCGCCATATCCTGGTAAAATTATTCCACTGGATTTGAACCGTTTAGGTGGTACCATCATTTGCCAAAAGGATGCTTTTTTATGTGCTGCAAAAGGGGTGAGTGTGGGTATTGAGTTTCAACGAAAATTGGGTACGGGATTGTTTGGCGGCGAGGGCTTTATTATGGAAAAACTAACAGGCGATGGTATGGCATTTATGCATGCTGGGGGTCATGTGCAACAAAAAGAATTGCAGTTGGGCGAAATACTTAAAATAGATACTGGCTGTATCGTAGGTTTTACTGCAGGCGTTAATTACGATATTCAATTTGTGGGTGGTATTAAAAATACTTTGTTTGGCGGTGAAGGTGTATTTTTTGCAACATTACAAGGACCAGGAACAGTCTGGATCCAAAGCCTACCAATTAGCCGGTTGGCAAGTAGAATTTTACAATATGCTACCACTACAAGAAGAGAAGAAGGTAGTGTTTTAGGTGGACTAGGAAATATGATTGATGGTGATGGTTGGTAGAAAAATAGGAACGCTGATGCTGCTGATTCAGCAGATAAGCGACAATAAAAATCTGTGAGAATATCGTTTTAATCCGAGTAATTAGTGTTCCTATCAAATAATTCTAAACCCATCAGCATCTTTCAAAAAAGGTATATTCGTTCTTATTTTCTCCAGCGGTGCTTTCTCTAAAGTAATAGTAAATATATCTTCATCATCTGCTTTGTGGTACAAGATTTCGCCCAATGCATTTATAACCATACTATCGCCACTGTGGTAAATATTATTACCATCATTGCCAACTCTATTTACCCCAATTACATAACATTGATTTTCTATGGCTCTTGCCGCTAGTAAAGTCTTCCATGCAGTGCTTCTGCGTTCTGGCCAGTTAGCTACGTATAATAAAATATCATATTCTGCTTCGGCATCATTAATAGCTTGTTGCCTAGCCCAAACAGGAAAGCGCAAGTCGTAGCAAATTTGTAAATTTATTTTAAAGCCCTTTACTTGTGCAATTAAGCGCTTATTGCCTGCTGTGTAATGGTTGTCTTCATAGGCATAGCCAAATAAATGTCGCTTGTTGTAATAACCCATTTGGCCATTTGGCATCATCCAAATTAGTCTATTGTAATATTTCCCATTTTCTTCAATCATTAAGCTGCCAGTAATAATCACGCGTTTTTCTATCGCTGTTTTGTGCATCCATCGTACCGCTTTAGCATCCATCGTTTCAGCAAGTTTTTCTGGCTGCATACTAAAGCCAGTACTGAACATTTCTGGCAAAACAATTACTTCTGTTTTAGCTGAAAGGCTATTTATTTTTTGGGTAAATAGTTCCAAATTGGCATCAATATCTTCCCAAACCAAGGCTGTTTGTATAATGGTAAATGTGAGTGACATGTTGTTTATTGTTTAGATGCGTCTCTAATTTTGGCAATAGCAGAAGCAATTAAATTATGTTCAAAACCACGTTGCAATAAAAAGCTGGTAGTTTTTGCTTGACGATTTAGATATTGCTCACTTTTTAAAAGTGCCCACTTCTTGGAAGCAAGTTCTTGTAACATATCTAAATAATCTCTTTCATCAATGCTTTTTATTGCCTTGGTAATATTATAGCTGCTTACTTTATGCTGTTGCAATTCGTACTTTATTTTTATTCTACCCCATTGTTTTATTCTAAATCTGCCGCCTGCAAAGGCAATCGCGTAGCGCTCTTCATTCAAATAATTTTCTTCAATAAGCTGGGATAGCAATATGTCTACATCCTTTTTGTATAAGCCTAAGCTATACAATTTTTGTTGTGTTTCGTAATGGCTACGCTCTTGATAATCACAAAAATGTTTTAATTTTTGTAGCGCTTGCTCAGGCGTTAAATGCTTTTTTTGTAACATGAATTGCTTCAAAATTAATCTGTTCTTACAAATTCAATTCACACAATAAACACATTCTATTGTAAAATCAACTTTGTAGCAATATCTATCAAAAGAATATTGCCAAATTGCAGTACGTTTGTTGCCAACACAAAATGAAGTTAGAATGAAGTTTATTGTTTCGTCATCATCGCTTTTAAAGCACTTGCAACAAATTAATGGTGTTATTAATGCCAATACGGTGCTGCCAATACTAGAAGATTTTCTATTTGATATTGAAGATAAAAAATTAAGTATTGTAGCTACCGACTTAGAAACGGTAATGCGTGTGCAAATGGAAGTTGAAAGCAAAACAGATGGTAAAGTTTGTATTCCTGCTAAAATTTTGATAGATAGTTTGAAGAACATTGCTGACCAGCCTTTGACTTTTAATATTGATAAAAACTTTGCGGTAGAAATTACCAGCGATAATGGTAAGTATAAAGTACCGGGCGAAAATCCAGATAATTTTCCGAAAGAGCCAGCAAGCGACGATACAACTGGTTTTACCATGAAGAGCACCGCTTTGGTTACTGCTATCAACAAGACTTTATTTGCAGTGAGTAATGATGATTTGCGTCCTGCAATGACGGGTGTATTTTTTGAGCTAAGTAAAGAAGGTGTTCAGTTTGTAGCTACCGATGCGCACCGTTTAGTACGCTATAAACGCACCGATACTTTTGCTACGAAAACAGATTCGTTCATTGTGCCTAAAAAGCCACTGAATTTGTTACGCAATGCTTTACCAGATAACGATGATGACATTACTGTGAGCTACAATAGCAACCATTTATTCGTAAATCATGGCGATGTGCAAATGATTTGTCGCTTAATTGATGCACGTTTTCCTGATTATAAGGTAGTTATCCCAGCTGATAATCCATATAAATTGGTGGTTACTAAGGCTGATTTCCAAAGTGCCTTGCGTCGAGTAAGCATCTTTAGTAATAAAAGTACCAATCAGGTTGCATTAAGTATTACTGGTAGCGAATTGCAAATGGCAGCACAAGATGTTGACTTTAGTTTTGAAGGTAATGAACGTATGAATTGCCAATACGATGGTGAGGATTTACAAATAGCTTTCAACGCTAAATTTTTAA